>JBGARM010000114.1:0-8673 GCA_044230215.1 Thermoanaerobaculia bacterium
GCCCGCTCGCGCGCCGCGAGGGCGGCATCGAAAGCCGCCCCCTCGAGGGCGCCCAACCGCCGCGCCAGGGCCAGGGAATCCGGGTCGTTCATGGAACTTTGCATCTTATCTCGGCCGCTACCCGGACCCGCCGCCGGGTTCAATTCGCTGGCAGCGGCCGCTCCAGCAGGTCGCTCAAGGCACGGGCGATGCGCTCCGGATCGTGGAGCTCGCGCACCAGTTGCGCGCCGATGGCCGCGCGGGCGCGCGCCGCCACCGGATTGGCGATCAGGCCGCGGAGCGTCGTCACCCAGGAGGCCGCGTCCTCCGGGATCGCGACGCAACGGGCGAGCGCCGGGTCGAGTCCTTCGGCGGCGGCGGCGGTCGCCACCGCCGGAATCCCCGCGGCGAGCGCTTCGAGGAGCTTGATCGGCGTGCCGGAGCCGGCGAAGAGCGGGGCGAGGGCAACGTCGGATTCGGCGAGGAGTGCCGAGAGATCTGCCGGATCGGCGACCAGGCGGCCGCCGAGGCGCCGAACCCTCCGCGCGAGCGCGCGCGGCGGCCGGGCGCCGGCGACAACCAGCCGGGCGCGCGGGTACCGGCGGGCGACCTCCGGCCAGACCTGATCGAGAAACCAGGCGATGCCGCGCACGGTCGGGAAGTAGCCGAGGTTGCCGGTGATGGCGAAGGCGCATTCGCCGGCCGGCGGCGTCGGGTGAGCTCGCGCGGCCGCCGTCGGCGGCCCTACGGGCAGGGCCGATTCCCGCCAGGTCGGCAGGGCGAGCGGCACGACCTCCAGCCGGGCGGCGAGGCCTGCCGGCAGGGCGGCCGCGAGGTGGCGCCGGTCGCGCTCCGAGACCAGGAGCGCCACCGCGCTCGCCGCGATCATCCGGCGTTCGTCGGCCGCCAGCCGCCGCGCCTCGAAGCGGAGCAGTGGCCGCATCCAGAAACGGTCGAGGGCAGCGCGGCGCTCGAGGTTGAGCGACAGGCTGTCGACGAGGTCGAGCACCCACGGCGTCCCGGCCAGCGAGTCGGTCACGCCGGCGAGACGCACGAGCTGCAGCACGACCCGATCGAAGCGCGGCGCGAGCTCGCGCAGGCGGCGCCGGAGGTCCGGCGAGGCCACCAGCCCGCTCTCGAGCGACCGCCCGCCGAAGAATGCCGCGCCGACGCCGGGCAGCGCGGCGAACCGCGAAAGGCGAAAGGTCTCGATGGCGAAGGCCGATCCTTGGAGAGCGCCCGGTTCTCCCGGACCGGCACTCGCCGGCACCAGGAGCGTCACTTCGTGCCAGCGGGCGAGTCCGTTGGCGAGCTGCAGCAGGCGCAGCTGATAGCCCTTGCGCGTCGGCCAGGGCCAGGCCGTGGAGACCAGCAGGATCTTCATCGCCGCCGCGCTCCGCCGGCGCGCTCGACGATCCGTCCGGCGACTGCCCGAAACCGCGTCGCGAAGCCCGCTGGCGCGTGATCCGACGCCAGGCGGGCGCGTCCCCCGGCGATCAGCCGCTCGGCGAGGCCCGGCATCGTCCCCAGGCGCTCGATGGCCACGGCGAACTGCTCGGCGTTCGAAGCCAGCAGGAGCTCGCGCCCGTCGCTGGCGTTGAGGCCCGACGCCGCGGCGGGGCTCGCCACGATCACGACTCCCCGCGCCCACGCTTCGAGCACCCGCATCCGCACCCCCGAAGCGATCTCGAGCGGCAGCACCAATACGGCCCCGGGCGAGAACGCCGCGGCGGAGGTCGCCGGGGCGCGGTGGACGAAGACCCCCGGACGATCCGCACCAGAGCCCGCACCGGCGATCCCGCCGAACCAATGCAACAGCGCGCCGGGGCTCGCCGCCCGCACCCGCGGCCAGATCTCGTCGACGAAGCGCCGTTCTCCCCGTCGATTGGGCTCCCAGCCCGAGCTGCCGAAGAGCACGACGGGCGGATCGCCGGCCAGCTGCTGGGTCGCGCCGGCGAGCTCGCCGGGGAAGGGCGGCGCGAGAACCTCGACCGCGACCCCCTCCGGCCCCAGTCGGCGCAGCCGCTCGCCGTCCGCGGCCGACAGCGCGATCGTCGCCGCGGCCGCTCCGAGCGCCGCGCGCTCGGCCCTGGCGAGACGCGTCGCCTCGCGCAGCAGCAGGGAGCGCGCAAGACCGCGGCTCGCCTGACCCAGCTGGCGCCAGAGATCGCTCTCGACGTTCTGGGCGCGGAGGATTCGCGGCACCCCGGCGCGGAGGGCGGGAGCGCTCTGCGCGAACGCCTGGAGCTGTTCGGCGATCACCAGATCGTAGGGTGTCGCGCCCGGATCGCCGAGCTCACGCGCCACGGCGCGGGCGAGCGCCGGCAGGTCGTGGCGAGCCACCGAATAGGGCCGCCCCGAGACCGCCGAACTGAGCGCAGAGAACGCGCGCGAGCGCGGCCGGGTGGCAACCAGCCGCGGCAGGCAGAGCGGACGCAGGGCCTCCTGGGTCGCCGCGAGATCGCGCCGCGCCACCGGCGCCACCAGGGTGACCGCGACACCCGGCGCGTCGTCGCCCGCCAGCGATCCCAGCGCGGCCAGGGCGGCGAGGGTCTCGCGCAGCAGGAGCCGGCCGCCGTCGCGCGGCGGCCACGGCGCCTTGGTGGCGATCCAGAGCAGGCGCAACGCCGGCGCGCTCCTCTCGCCTCAGACCAACTGGAGGAGGTGCCCGAGCTTCTCGCGCTTGGTGCGCAGATAGTCGCGGCTGTCGGCGCTCGGCGGGATCTCGAGCTGCACGCGCTCGACGATCTCGAGGCCGTAGCCGGAGAGGGCGACGTACTTGCTGGGATTGTTGGTCATCAACCGCATGCGCTCGACGCCGAGATCGCGCAGGATCTGCGCCCCGACGCCGTAGTCGCGCTGATCCGGCCGGAAGCCGAGGCGCTCGTTGGCTTCGACGGTGTCGTGCCCGGCGTCCTGCAGCTCGTAGGCTTTGAGCTTGTTGAGCAGCCCGATCCCCCGACCCTCTTGCAGCAGGTAGATCAGCACGCCGCGGCCGGCCTCCTGGATGCGGGAGAGAGCAAGCTCGAGCTGCAGCCCGCAGTCGCAGCGCGTCGAACCGAAGATGTCGCCGGTCAGACACTGGCTGTGCACCCGGACCAGCACCGGCTCCGTGCCCGCGAGGTCGCCGAGCGTCAGGGCGACGTGTTCCTCGCCGGTCAGGTCGGAGCGGTAGGCGTGGATGGTTAGCTCGCCCCAGCGCGACGGCAGGCGCGGCGAGGCCACCTTGCGCACCAGGGTCTCGTGCTCGAGCCGGTAGCGGATAAGCTCGGCGATGGTCAGCACCGGCAGCCCGTGCCGCGCGGCGAAGAGCATCAGATCGGGCACCCGCGCCATCGTGCCGTCGTCGTTCATGATCTCGCAGATCGCCGCCGCGGGCTGGAGACCGGCGAGGCGCGCGAGGTCGACCGAGGCTTCGGTCTGGCCGGCGCGCTTCAGCACGCCGCCGCGCTTGGCGCGCAGCGGGAAGACATGTCCGGGGCGCAGAAGATCCTCCGGCCTAGTTGCCGGCTCGACCGCGGTGCGTATCGTCGCGGCGCGGTCGGCGGCGGAGATGCCGGTCGTCGTCTTGCCGCGCGCTTCGATCGACACCGTGAAGGCGGTGCCGAAAGACGAGGTGTTGTCGCGCACCATCGGCGGCAGGTCGAGCTCGTCGCAGCGCTCTTCGGTGAGCGCCAGGCAGACCAGGCCGCGGCCGAAGCGGGCCATGAAGTTGATCGAGTCGGGGGTGACCATCTCGGCGGCGATCGCCAGATCCCCTTCGTTCTCGCGGTCCTCGTCGTCGACCAGGATGACCATCCGCCCGCTGCGGAACTCCTCCATCGCCTGTTCGACGGTGGCAAACGACGGCTCGAGGGGGGACGGCGGCAGGCTCATGGCGTTCGAATGGTAGCGCACTCGCGCCGGAAACCCCTTTTCAGAACGGATTTCCGAGACTGATGAACCAGACGTAAGGGTCTTCGAACGGCTCCCGATCGAGCTTCCAGCCGATCTCGAGCCGTAGCGGCCCGACCGGAGAGAGGTAGCGCACGCCGACGCCCGCTCCCCACTTGAGGGCGCCGACGTCGACGTCGCGATAGTCGTTCCAGACGTTGCCGGCGTCTAGAAAGAGCGTGCCGCCGACCGGTCCGGCAACCGGAAACCGGTATTCGAAGTTGAGCAGCGCGAGGCCGCCGCCGCCCGCCGGGTAGGGATCTCCGGTGGATTTGGTCGGATCGAAGATCAGCGTCTCGCCGACGATGCCGAGCTCGTCGCGGCGGTAGGCGCGGTGGGTCGTGCGGCCGCCGGCGTAGAACAGCTCCGCCGCCGGGACGCTCGCCTCCAGAGCGCCGCGCACCGAGTCGCCCGGTCCACCGGCGAGCGGTTCGATGGCGCCGCCGCGGGCGCTGCCGGCGAGCACGCCGAAGCGGCCGACCGGCAGGTAGGCGGTCGCCTGACCGAAGAGCTTGAGGAAATGGGCATCGGCGGCGAGCGCCGGGAAGGCGTACTCGAGCTGGAAGGAGCCGTTCCAGCCGCGGGTCGGATCGAGCGGGTCGTTGCGGCGGTCGTAGCCGGCGGTCGGCGTGATGCTCGCCACCCGGCCGTTCCTGCTGTCGAGCGGAATCTCGGAGTTGAAGAACGGGTCGTCGGCCTGGAGCTCGACCAGGCGGTAGGAGAGGAACGACTGCAGCGACCAGCGCCCGAGCTCGCGCCCGACGACGAGCTGGCCGCCGCGTCGGTCGACGCTGAAGTCCGGCCGATCTTCGTGCTCGTCGTAGAGCGTCGTCAGGAATTCGGCGTCGAACCTGCCGATATAGGGCTGGCGGTAGATCAGCCGCAGATGCTGGTCTTTCTGCCCCCCCAGGAGGTCGAGGGAGAGCGACGAAGCCTTGCCGAAGAGGTTGCCCTGCGAGAAGCGCAGCAGACCCCGCGCACCACTCTCCGAGTCGTAGCCGGCACCCAGCTGCAGCGAGCGCGACCGGCCCTCTTCCAGATCGACCAGGAGCTCGCGCGCTTCGCCCCCTTCGGCGCCGGGCGCCACGCGGACGTCGACGCGGCTGAAGATTCCCAGGCCGTAGAGGCGGCGCTGCAGGTCGAGGACCGCCGACTGGCGCACCGGGTCACCGGGCTCTATGCCGAGAAAACGCCGCACGATGCGCGGGTCGGTCTTGCGCAGGCCGCGCAGCAACGCGCGGTCGACGATCCACTTCTCGCCGGCGAAAACGCGCAGACGGACGGTCGCGACGAGATTGTCGGCGCTCCACTCGACCTCCGAAGAGACCAGGGCGCTGCCGTAGCCCAGCTCCTCCAGCATGGCGCGCACCGTGTCGACGCTGCGTTCGAGCAAGAGGCGATGGAACGGTCCGCCACTCGCCAGCGGCAGGGCCTTGCGCACCGCCGCTTCCGCGAGCGGCGCGATGTCCTGCAGCACGAGCTCGCCCACCCGCCGCCTGCGGCCCTCGACGATCGGCACGACCACCTCGAGGTGGCCGTCCTTCTCGACGATGCGGGCCGGTCCGACCTGCGACTGGTCGAAGCCCTCGAGCTGATAGAAGGAGCGCAGATTCGACAGATCGGCGGAGAGCTCTTCGTCGACCAGGCGGCCGCTGCCGGGGAGAAGCAGCCGGCGGGCGGAGGTCGTCATCAGGCGCCGCAGGCGGTCGGCGTCGTAGTGGGCGTTGCCTTCGAAGCCGACCTCTTCGAGCGGCAGGCGCGGGCCGGGCACGACCTCGAAGGCGATATGCACGACCTCCGGCGACCGCTCTTCGGTCCGGTTCACCGTCACCCGATAGTGCCCCTTCTCCTGGAAGTGGCGGCGGATGCGCTCCACCGACTGCAGCACCAGCGCCTCGTCGTAGCCGCTCGCGCCGAGGAACGGCACCAGGTCCTTCTTTTCGAGCTCCTTCTGGGTGATGCCACGGGCCGTGAACTCGATCTTCGGCCCGAGGCGCACCGCGAAGGCGAGATCGACGGCGTGGGCCGCCGCGTCCAGGCTCTCGGGCAGACGCTCGACGACCGCCTCGCGATAGCCGCGTTCGAACAGCCAGCTCTGCAGCCGCTCGACGTCGTCGTTCGCGACCTCTTTGCGGAAGGTCGATTCGGGCCGGGAGCGCAGGGCGGCGACGAGCTCGCTGTCGGCGAAAGGCGGGCTGGCGCCGGTGAAGCTGACCTTTCGCACCCGCGTGCGCGGGCCGGCGGCGATGCGGTAGACCACCGCCGCGCTGCGCGCCGGGTCGACACCAGGAGCGACCGCCAGCCGCACCTCGGCGTCGAGGTAGCCCTCCCCCACCAGCAGGTCCTGCAGCCGGTAGACGCCGCGCAGCAGGCGGTCCTCGCGCAGCGGCTGTCCCGTGCGCTGGGGCAGGGCTTCGAGCAGGCGGGCCTTCTTGATCCCGAAGTCGCCTTCCACCTCGACCGAGGCGACCTGGACGTCGGTCCACAGCGCGACGACCGCCACGACGCCGTCGGCCCCTCGCGCCAGGGTTCCCCGAGCGACCGGCCGGGCGTAGATCTCGACCTCCGAGGCGACGCCCGAGTAGCGGAGGCTCCGCAGGGTGCGTCGCGTCCGGGCGCCGTCCATCGGCTCGCCGACCGCCAGCGAGACGAGAGCGCGCACCTCGTCGATATCGACCGGCGCATCGCTGCGGATCTCGATCTCGCGCACGATCGGCGCCGCGGCTCGCTCCGCCGGCGGCGCCGGCGCCGCCCAGGCCACCCCTGCCGTCGCCGCCGCCGCGAGCGCGAAGACCGAGAGAGTTGCGAGCCGTGCGCGCTCCGCCCGCGGCATCAGAACCGCCGCTCCCAGCGCGCGTCGACGGCGTACGACTCGTCGCCGTTCTGGGTCAGCACCAGCGTCAGGTCGTCCGAGACCTTCCACTCCACCTGCAGGACCTGCTGCGCGGTCGACGACGGATCGACCGAGTAGGTGAGATAGACCCGGCTCGACAGGCGCTTGCCGACCGTCACCCGGGCGGCGGAGATGGTGTCGCCGCTGGCCAGCGGATCGACCTTCAGGCGGTCGATACCGAAGAGCTTCCCGACCCGTGCACTGACCAGCGAGGCAGCCTGGCCATAGAGCAGAGTCTCCGCCGCCATGCCCGGCGCCGTTCCGGTCTGCGCCGTCTCGGAAAGGTCCGCGAGCCCCGACGCCGTGCCGGTCGCGAGGAGCGACAAGACGTCGTAGTCGGGCAGCGGCGGGTCGGAGCCCAGCGTCGTGGTCGGCCGGGCGAGCGAGCCGAGCACCGAGAGCGTCACCTGGTACTCGTTGATCTTCGTCCGCGCGACGACGTCGAGCAGCGGCTCGATTCGCGTCGGATTGGCGAAGGTCACGATCGCGCGGTCGAGGTCGTAGGTCGCGCCGTTGTACTCGATCGTGCCCCCCGGATCGGTCGTCACCTCGCCGAACAGCACCGGATTCGCCAGCGAGCCGCGCAGCGCGAGATTGGCGCTGCCGGTGATCTTCGCCAGGTTGTTGCGCACCCGCACGGCGTGCGGCGCGAGCACCGAGATGTTGAGGTAGGTCGTGCCGAGGAGCTCGTCCGCCTCGTCGACCTGCACGCGAGTGCGCGACAGCACGCGCTCGGCGAGCTGCCGCGGGGCCAGGTTGATGTCCTGCAGGTAGTAGACGCGATCGAGCGCCACCGAGCCGGCGAGCTGCCGTCCTTCCGGCGTCGACTGCAGGGTGAAGTCGCCGTCGCCGCGCACCAGCCAGCCTTCCGGGTAGCGCAGCGCGGTGCGGCGGGTGGCGATCTGCGCGCGATAGGCGAGGGGCTTCTCCGCCGTCGCGAGGTCGAGGCGACCGCTCGCCGTGACCGTGCCGCCCGCCAGATCGGCGCGCAGATGATCGAGCACCACGACGCCGGGATAGAGCAGCACCAGGCCGTCGATGCGGTCGAAGCTGTGCGGCAGGCGGCTCGGGAGATAGCGTGCGCCGGTCAGGTCGGCCTGACCGTTCCACTCCGGCCGCGCGAGCGTTCCCTTGACCGTCGCGAGCACCGCCACCTGGCCGGAGAGGTCGATGCCGACGAACTGTTCGAGCCAATCGACCGACAGGCCGGCCTGGAGACGCAGGTCGAGCGCCGGCTCCGCCGGTCGGAGGTCGACTTTGCCGGAGAGGAACAGCTCGTCGCCGGTTCCGGCCTCGCCGAGGTAGAGCGACTCGAGCACCAGTTGGGAACCGGCATAGCGCAGCGTGATCGGTTCGAGCGGCCGCAGACGGTGCTGCTCGTAGGCGAGCTCGAGCTCCGGCACCCGCACGGTCAGCGCGGCTTCGGCGTCGGGTGCGAAGCTCGCGTCGACATCGGCGGCGAGCGTCCCGGACACTCCGGCGATCGGCTGGCCGGCGGCGAGCGTGACCAGGCGGTCGAGCCGGTCGCTGGTGAGGCGGAAGTGCAGGTCGCCGCGTCCGCCGACCACGAACGGCCCGCCGCCGGCGAGAGCGAGCAGTCCGGGCAGATCGAGCCGCGCCTCGAGCTCGCGGTCGGCGAGCTCGGCATGCAGCGTCCCGGCGAAGCGCGGCGCCAGCTCGCCGGCAGGCGCAGCCGCCGTCGTCTCGGCGACGACGCCGGAGCCGGCCTCGGGGAGCGCCAGGTCGGCGAGGTCGGCGTCGAGCACGAGACGCGGCTCGGCGAGCGTGCCGGTGACCGCAGCCGTGAGCGCCGCCCGGCCGCTCAGGCGGCCCTGGGCGAGAGTCTTCCAGGGTTCCGCCGCGAGATC
>JBGARM010000115.1:0-8663 GCA_044230215.1 Thermoanaerobaculia bacterium
AGCTCGCCGCCAACCTGAGCAAGGCCGCGCGGTACGAAGCGGCGCTCGAACGGCTGGCGGAGGCCGAGAGGGCCCTCCTCGCGGCCGGCCGCGAGGAGAGCTTCCTGTACCAGAATCTGCTCAACGACCGGGCGCTCGCCTACTATCAGACGGCGCGCTACGGCGAATCCGCCGCGCTCTTCGGCCGCGTCGCCGCGGCGTGGAGCGAGACGCTCGGCCCCAACCACCCGCACACTCTCACCGCACTCGCCGACGAAGCCGGGGCGCTCGCCGAACAGGGGCGATTCGCCGAGGCCGTGCCGCGCCTGCGCGAGCTCCTGGCGCGCCAGCGCGCGATCTCCGCGGCACCCGCCTCCTTCGCCTCGACGCTCAACACCCTGGGCATCGCTCTCCTCGACCTCGATCGGCCCGCCGAGGCGCTACCGCCGTTCCGCGAGTCGCTCGACCTCAACGTCACGACGTACGGCGAGGAGCACTTCGCGACGATCTTCAGCCATCAGCTCGTCGCGAGAGCCCACCTCGCGCTCGGCGAGGTCGCCGCGGCCGGCCCCGAGCTCGCCGCCGCACGCCGCGCGGCCGCGACCGTCTACGCTGCCGACGACCGCCGCTATGGAGCGCTCGACGCCGTGGAGTCGACCTACCTCCTGCTCCGCGGCGACGCCGCGGGAGCGCTCCGGCTGGGACGCGCCGTCCTCGACCGGCGTATGCCGAACTTCCCGGCGACCTCCTGGAAGGTCGGCGAGGCGCATCTGCTGGTCGCCGAAGCGCTCGCCGCGAGCGGCGAGCGGGCTGCTGCGCGAGCGAGCGCCACCCGGGCGCTCGAGATCTTCCTGCCGACGCGTGGCGAGGGGCATCCCCTCCCTCGGCGGGCGCGCGCCGTGCTGGCGCGCTGAGACTGTCCGCAGCGTCGCCCTCCCCGCCGCCACCCGGCCCGATGTCCGGGTTCCGCCGATTTTCCCGACTCAACTGGCGGAGGGGTCATCCATGCGCTCACCAAGTCAATCTGCCGCCGCCCTGCTTTCCATCGTCGTCGCCTTCGCCGGCCCCGGCCGGGCCCTCGCCGCGGACGGCGATCTCGTCGCCGGCTTCTCGGGCGACGGCCGCACGACGATCGACTTCGCGACCGGCTCGAGCCACGAAGATCGCGCCTTCGGCGTCGCGCAGCATTCGTTCTCGGGGGACGGTCGAACGACGGTCGCGTTCGACCTCGGCGCGCCGGGAAACACCCAGATCCTCGACGAGGCGAGGTCGGTGGCGATCGATCGCTCGGGCCGGATCGTCGTCTGCGGCACGGCACGCAACGCCAGCGCGCGCCGCGTGGCGGTCGCACGGCTCACCGCCACGGGAGCTCTCGACACGACGTTTTCCGGGGACGGCAAGCTCGATCTCGCCGCCGACCCGGCGAACCTCTCGCTGTCGATCGACGATTGCCGGATCTTCGTGGACTCCAACGATGCGCTCATCCTCACGACTTCGCGCGGAGTGATCAAGATGAACGCCAGCGGTGACCTCTTCAGCGCCTTCGGGACGGCGGGCTACGCCAAGGCCTCGACCGCCTGCGGCTCCGGCTGGAACTACTGCGCCTTTCTCCAGACCGTCGAGCACCCCGACGGCTACTACTTCACCGCCGGCTACGGCTTCAACGGCACGACCTTCTCCGACGAGCCGATTCTCTTCTGTCACTGGGCCGGTCTCGGCAGCCTGAACGGCAGCTTCGCCGCCGGGGGCCGCCTGGTGACTCTCCCTCCCACACTGGGCGGCGGGCGAGCCGAGGCGGTGCGGCTCGACTCGCACGGCCGGCTGCTCGTTCACTTCTCCACTCTCGCCGCCGGGGGGTTCGCCAACTACGCCACGCGCGTCGACGTCCTCGCGGAGGCGATCGACCCGACCTTCGGACTCGCCGGCAACCCGGGCTGGCTCGATCTCGACCTGCTGAATCCGACCGAGACCGACTGGCTCGACCTGGCGCTCGCGCCGGACGACAAGCTCGTCGTCGCCGGGCAGGAGCTGTTGGCGACCTCCTCGATCGCCGTCGCCCGCGGCTTTTCCAACGGCTCCGGCGGCGACAACGGCTTCTCGGTCGATGCCCTCGCCGAGACCGAGTTCGTGACCGGCGGCGCGGCTTCCGTTGCAGCGGTCGAGGTCGCCGACGGCCGCCCGACCGTGGTCGGCACGGCGTTCAACCAGAGCGACGACGACTTCGCCGTGGCCCGCTTCGACGCGGCCATACTGTTCAAGGACGGCTTCGAGATCGGCTCCGCCTGGTTCTGGTCGAACCGGGTGCCGTAGGGCGGGCCGAAGCTCCGCGTACGGACGGTCGCCGAGAGCAGGCAGAGACTCCTGCCGCCGCCGTCAGTCGGCGAAGGTGGGGCGGTCCGCGCCGCGGTCTCTCATCCCTGAGGTTCCAGGGGGTTGTCGCGTGAAGGCTGCTGGCTGAGTTGCTGGGCAAGCCCGAGGAGGATCCCTTCGGGTCCCCGGACGTAGCACAGGCGGTACAGGTCTTCGTAGCGCATCACTTCGCCGACGAGCGTCGCGCCGCGCTGGCCGAGCCGGGCGAGAGTATCGTCGATGTCATCGACGGCGAACATGACGCGCAGGTAGCCGAGGGCGTTCACCGGCGCCCGGCGGTGATCGGCGACCGCGGCCGGCGCGAGGAAGCGCGACAGCTCGAGTCGGCTGTGGCCGTCCGGCGTGCGCAGCATGGCGATCTCGACCCGCATGTCGCTGAGACCCGTGACGCCATCCGCCCAGGCTCCTGCGATGGGGGCGCGACCCTCGAGCTCTAGGCCGAGCTCGACAAAGAACTCGATGGCAGCGTCGAGGTCTTCGACGACGATGCCGACATTGTCCATACGCTTGACGGTCACGGGGTCTCCTGGATGTCCTGTGGATAGCGAGAGGGGAGGCGCGCGCTGCGCCGGCCGAAGGGCCTTGCAGACGCGCCTACTTCAGGGGGTTGCTCGACACCGACTCGTCGGCGTAGACCGGCTCGAAGCCGAAGACCCATCGTTTGCCGGTGTCGACGCTCACCCGCACCGCCTTCATGTCCGGCCAGCCGTAGGTCTGAAGGCGCGTAACGTTGGGGTGGTGGACGCCCGGCTTGTCGAAGTCGAGCTCGGTGAGCGGACGGTCGATGGTGAACTGATGCTCGTGCCCCTGAACGATCAGCACCTGGCCGTCGAAGGCGTCCGCGCCGTCGGAGATCGCCTGCACCACCGGCTCGAACGGCCCGTTCTCGTAGCGCAGCTGCTCGTCGAACGGGTTGGGGTGGAAGGCGAGCACGATGGCACGGTCGCCGGAGGCGTGCGCGGCGGCGAAGGTGGCCTTCACCCAGGCGACGTTCGCCTGCTCGCGGCGGATGAACTCCTTCCACGACGACTCCACCCTGAGCTCCTGATTGTTGTGGGTGCCGGCGAGGTTGAGGGTGGCGAAGGTGGCGCCGCCGTGGCGCCAGCGCGCGTTCTCGACGAACTCAGGGTAAGCCGGATCGGCGTCGGCCTGGCGCACCAGGGGCATCCGCGCCTTGCCCATGCTCTCGGGCCTGGCCCAGAACACCTCGCGCATCGTCTCCAGGATCTTTACCGGGTCGGCCGAGCCGCGGTTGGCTTTCCAGCACTCGGCCCACTCGTTGTTGCCCGGCGTGTAGACCACCGGCGCCGCGTAACGATCGAAGAACGGCCGCTGGCCCTCCTGGAACGCCCGCCCGCAGTCACCCCGGCCTTTGGTGTCGCCGACATGGATGGTGAAGGCGGGCGAGGCCGCGTTGATGGCGGCGATGAGCTTCTCGTAGAGCGGGTAGTCGGCGGGCGGCGAGTAGGTGGTGTCCCCCACGACCACGAAGGAGAACGTCTCGGCCGCGAGCGGCACGGCCGCGGCCACCAGGAAACCGAGCACAATCGCGAGTACGGGCTTTGGTGACATCGACAGGGCCTCCTGGCAGCGAGACGTTCGTCGGCACGCCGCGCGGATCTCCCACCCGCGCGAGCTCAACCGCCTCCGGGAGGGACGTTCTCCGCTGCGCCGCGAGCCGCTGCGCCGAGCGCGCCCGGAATCCCTGTTACGAGAATCAGCGCCGGAAAGTTCTGGGTGATCTCGAGACGACGCCAGGAGAGGGCGGGTGCGGACAGCGGACTGCGCGGGGGCCGAATCGCGCTGATGGTTTCGAGGGGGCTCGTCCGGACGCCTTCAGTGGAGGCCCGCCTCCAGATGAACTTCGAGCAGGCGAGCGAGCTCGGCTGGATGCGTCGCCGGCAGAAAGTGGCCGCCTCCGGCGATCGTCTCGAGACGCCCTTGCGGAATCGCCTCAGCCAGGATCTCGGCGATGCGCATCATCGCCGGGTGGCCATCGCCGCCGCGCACGACGAGCGTCGGTACGGCGATCTGCTGGTAGGCAGACAACGGTGGTTCGAAGGGCGTTCCCGATGACCAGTCGCGCATGTTGGCGGGCGTCGTCGCAAGGACGTAGTCCCGCACTTTGGCGGGAAGCGCTGCAAAGGTCCCGCCGCCCCCGTAGAAGTCGATGACGTGGCGCGCGACGTCGCGCCGGCCGGCTTCGAACTCGGCGAAGTACTCGCGTGTCATCGCACCGAACATCGCATAGAGGTCGGCTTCCCCCGACGTCTTCAGCAGGCCCGGCGGGTTGGCCTCCACCAGGATGAGACTTGCCGGCTGGATCGAACCCTCGATGGCGTGGGCAAGCGCCGCCAATCCGCCGAACGAATGGCCGACGACGTGTGCCGGCTCGCCGATCCGCGCGAGGATTCGGTCGATGACCTCCGTCTGCTGGCGCATGGTCGCGTTGCCGAGAGGACGGCGTTCCGCGGTCGCGCCGTAGCCCAGGAGGCTCGTCGTGACGATGCGGTAGCTGCGGGTGAGTCGATCGGTTACGGCCTTCCATCCCGAGCCCATGCCGAAACTTCCCGGCAGCAGCAAGAGCGGCGGTCCTTCGCCCCTCTCGGAATATTCGACATCGGCCGGGAAGTCACGCATCGCGGTCAGCGCGTTCGGTCGATCTGCGGGAGACGCGATGGATGGCCTCAGCGATGAAACTGGCCGCGGCCGCGGATACGAGAAGCCACACGACAAGCTGCGGCGGCGCCTCGAGCCAGAGAAGGAGCCAGGCTGCTGCGGCGGCAACTACAAGAAAGAGCATCTGCAGGAAAAATACTCGGCTCGGCTTGCGCATGGCCACTGCACCTCACGGAACTCTCGGCTGTTGGCGGAACAGAATCGCACAAGCAGGGTCTACCGACAACGCATGCCTGGCATCCGCGGCGAGCGCAGCGAATCCGCTGCGGGCCGGGGTCAAGCGCCCGCTTGCGAACAGGGCGGGAAGGCCAGACGTTCGAAAGCCAGGCCAGCGATGGCGCCGGTGGCGTACATGAGGAGGTCGAGGGGCTCGAAAGTGCGACCGAAGAGGGGAACGCCAAGGTACTGAAGGAACTCGACGGCCGCACCGAGGAGGAAGACTGCGGCAGCGCGTACGAGCGGGAGGCGAAGTCTCGGCGAACGGTCCAGCCCGACCCCAAGAAGCAGGACGAGCGAGAAGGGAAGGACCAGGTCGATCAGATAGCCGGTGACGAAGGCGCGAAGCGGGCCGCGGTAGTGAGGCCCGGTGAAGAGATGGAGGGCGCCGACGGCCAGGCAGATGGCGACGACCACGGGCTTGCGGGGAAGGTTGAGTGATGGCATGGGCGACCGAGAGGCGCAGGATGGGAAGAGGACGCTGCGGAGCCGGAATATGTCCTGGGAAGCGCCTGCCTACCAAGGCCAGCGATCGCGAGGTTCCACCGCAGACGGCTGCTTGGACGAGGAACGAGGTTGGATTCTCGCGATGCTTGCCGACTCTGGGCCGAATGGTTCCTCGCCGCGGCGGGCAAGGGTACCGACAGCACCGGGTTCAGGCCTTGCCTCTTGTCTTCAATGCCCAGATGAAGCCGACTAGCGCAGCGCCGCATGCCGCGCCACCCCCGGATAGCCCGACGACTTGAACACTTCTCACGTCCTGAGAGAAGCGAGCAATCGCGCCCACGCCGACAACCACGAGCATCGCCAAGACGGCCAGATCCGGTCTGGAACGTTTCATCCACCTCTCCTTTCACGATGTCATTCGCGACTCTGTCGACCTATTCGCCCCTTCCCTATTCCATGCTTGAACGCTGCGACATGAGAGTACCGCTCCAGAGCGGCCTAGACAGTATGGCTTCGCATAGTGGGTCGAGTGGTCTGCCCCTCCAATCGTCGTGGATTACGCTGGGAGGTGTGTGGACCAACCGGCGCAGAGCCATGCTGGAGGAGGCAGACCATGGAAAAGGCTAGCACCTTCGTAGGACTCGACGTACACAAGGAAACGATCGAAGTGACGGTCGCCGAGGCCGGCGCCGCGGGAGAAGTGCGGCCCTTCGGGACGATCGGCGGCGACCTGGAGGCGGTCGCCAAGTTGCTCCGGCGACTGCGGCGCAAGGGGCGCGAGTTGAAGTTCGTCTACGAGGCCGGCCCGTGCGGTTTCGAGATCTACCGATTCCTGCGCGAGCAGGAGATCGCCTGTGCCGTCGTCAGTCCCTCGCAGATCCCGCGCCGTTCCGGCGATCGCATCAAGACCGATCGCCGTGACTCCGAAACGCTCGCCCGGCTCCATCGCGCCGGCGAGCTCGCCGCCCTCTATGTCCCCGAGCCCGAGGACGAGTCGATCCGCGATCTTGCGCGTACCCGCGAGGACATCCGGCGCGCTCGCCACAAGGCCCGCCAACAGGTGCAGGCCCTCCTTCTTCGCCACGGGCACCGCTACACCGGCAAGTGCGCCTGGACCCTCGCCCATCGTCGGTGGCTGAGCGATCTCAAGCTGGACCATCCGGCGCAGCGCTTCGCCCTCGAGGAGTATCTCGCCGTCGTCGACGAAGCCACTGCCCGTCTCGAGCGGATCGAACGAGCACTCGTCGAGCATGTCGCCTCCTGGCGCTTCGCTGCGGTGGTCGATGTTCTCCAGGCGATGCGCGGCATCGACGCGATCGCCGCGATCACGCTCGTCACCGAGCTCGGGGATCTCACGCGCTTCGATTCTCCGCGCGAGCTCATGGCATTCCTTGGCCTGGTTCCCTCAGAGCACTCCAGCGGGAGTCGACGCCGCCTCGGAAGCATCACCAAGTGCGGCAACTCCCATGCGCGCCGCACGCTCGTCGAGGCCGCCTGGGCCTATCGTCACCCGGCCCGCATCGGGCGGCGCCTCCTGCTGCGCAGCGAGAAATTGCCCGCGCCCATTCGTGCGATCGCCTGGAAGGCGCAAGTGCGGCTCGGCGCTCGCTACCGCCGACTCGCTGCCCGCGGCAAGCCGCATCAGGTCATCGTCACCGCCATCGCGCGCGAGCTCACCGGATTCCTCTGGGCCATCGCTCGCGCCCACGCAGCGAACCGCTGAATAACCACGACAAACTCACCCGAGGGCACTACTGGCACACGACAAATACCGAGCTCTCTGACGGGATCGTCGGAGGCGCCGCCACGGTCCGGAGAACCCTCGCGATTCCGTTTCCGGGCAGCGCTACGTCGCCACGCCCGAGCCTAGAAAGAGGCAGCTCCGAGACGACTCACGGTCTGGCGGTAACCAACCCGCGAATATCAGCAGGATCCACCGTCGTCTCAGCCGGCGCCGCCCTCGGCGGTCCCATCAGGGAGCTTGGTCAGCTGCAACGAAGAAGAACGAACGAGGGGAAGGCCGCGTCGACTTGACAGGAAGAAGCCATATCAACGGATCTGGAGTTGAGCGGCGCGCCAGAAATGGCGACCCGCGAAGCGGACCGAGCGCGCCCAACGCGTCCGCTCGAACGACTGGTTAGACGGCTGGGGCATGGCGCTCGATGCGCGCCTTTGCGCGCTTGGCAAGGAGAGGGATATGAGGACTGGACGACTGCAAGGCGCGCTCGATCAATTCGAGAGCCTCAGCTCGCCGCCCGGCGGCAGCCAGGACAAGGGCTAAGTCAATTGTGCGGCGCGGGGTCGTGAACGCTTCGAGCGCCTGCCAACTCGCGACTAGGGCTTCGCGCGTTTCTAGCTTTGAAAGGAAAGGGAGCGCGAACTGGCTGACGGCTTCGGGGACTTGACGTGCGACCTCCTCCGGCTTCGCTGCGAAGGGCCACCAAGAATCGTCTCCACTGGGCATCAGCCGGCCGATCCGACCTCGCACATCACACGCCGTCTCGGATACATGATCACGATTCGGACCAACCCCAAACACCGCTGCGACTTCTGGAATGAAGACGCCGACATTCACGGTACAAGAACCGGTGAGTGACCCAGTTCCGAACTGCAGGGAAATAACATGAATTATTCCGTCGCGCGCGCTTCGGTTGGATGTGCCGCCAGCAACGGTAAATCCCAATGGCCTGAGCGTCTCTCGAAGTGCGGTACGTACTACTCGCACCTGCTTGTCGTTAGCCACGTCGTTCCTGCCGTCTAACGGATCTGGAGCTGAGCGGCGCGCCACCATGCCGAACCGGCGAAGCCGGACCGCGGGCGCCCAACGCGTCCGCTCGAGCGACTGGTTAGGCGGCGCCTAGAATGGAATCTCATCGTCTTCAACTGGAGCTGCCGCGACTGCTCCTGCTGCTTCGAGCCTTCTTTCGATTGCGGCCAGATACCGGATGCAGCTTGCTACATTGTTGAAGATC
>JBGARM010000116.1:0-8586 GCA_044230215.1 Thermoanaerobaculia bacterium
ACCACGAAGCCGCCCAGGGCCAGGGCCAGCAGCGGCGCCAGCCAGACCAGCCAGTTGATGCCCTGGAAGGCCGGCTCGAGCAGCACGAACTGGCCGTAGGACTTCTCGAAGTAGGCCAGGATCTGCGTCTCCGTGTAGCCCTTCTGGTGCAGCTCGCGCACCTGGTGCTTCATCTTCACCGCCAGCGAGGCCGGCGAGTCCCCCACCGACAGGCCCTGGCAGACCGGGCAGCGCATGAGGGAGGCGACATCCTCCGTCGCCTGGTCGAGCGCCGCGCCGGAGAGCGGCGGCCCAAGGGGCGCGCCGTCCTGAGCGGCGGAGCTTGCCGGCGCGAGGAGCAGGCCGGCGGCGACGAGCACTGCGGCGAGCGCGGCGCCGCGCGCGAGCTGGGCGGCTCGATTCATAGCAACGACTCCAGGGTGCGGGAGAGTCCGTCGAAGCTCACCATGCCGGTGACCTTGTCGTGGATGACGCCCTTGGCGTCGAGGACGAAGGTCTCGGGCACGCCGTAGACGCCGTAGCGGATAGCGGTCCGCGATTCGGGGTCGACGAGCGCCGGGCCCCAGCTGCCGCGCTGCTGTTCGTAGGCGCGAATCGCCTCGGGTGTGTCCTGGTAGATCACGCTGACGAAGCGCGCCCTGCCAGCGTAGCGTCGCGCCAGGGCGGCGAAGATCGGGTTCTCCGCCGCGCACGGCTGACACCAGGTCGCCCAGAAGTTGATCACCGCCGGCTGCCCGCGCAGGTCGGCGAGCGCCAGCGGCCGCCCGTCGAGGTCGGCGAGCGCGAAGTCCGGCGCCGGCCGCCCGATGAGCGGCGAGATGACCTCGCGCGGGTCGTGACGCAGGCCCGAGCCGAGCATGACGAGGAGCGGCGCGACCAGGATCAGGCCTACCAGAAGGACTTTCCGGTTCATGCTGCGGCCTCCGCTCCCGGCAGGGGGTCCCCCCGGCGGTCGGAGAAGCGCAGGCGGGCCGGCAACAGGCAGATGGCCGTGCCGAAGACGATGATGAAGACGCCGATCCAGATCCAGACTACGGCTGGGGTGACGATGGCGCGCAGGCCGATGCTGCCGTCGGGGGCGACGTTCATCAGCGAGAGGTAGAGATCGTGCCCGGGAGAAGTGCGGACGGCGGGCGTGCCGATCGGCTCCATACGGCTGTCGTAGCGGTTGAGCGCCGGCTCCAGGATGCCGGCGTCCTTGCCGTTGCGCTCGATGCGCATCCGGGCGCGCTCCGAAACGCGATGCGGCTCCTGGCGGGCCTCCACCTTCTCGTAGGTGAGCTTGTAGCCGGCGACCGTCATCGACTCGCCGGGCTTGAGCGTTCCTTCGTGGGCGACCTGATAGGAGGACGAGACGGCGATGGCGACGAAAGTCACGATGACCCCGAGGTGAGCGAGATAGGCGCCGTAACGGCGCGCTCCGCGCCGCACGGCCTCGCCGACCGCCTCGGTCCACGGCTCGTCCTCGCGGCGCCGGCGGGTGAGCCGCAGACCCTGGTCGAGATTGACCCAGATGGCATAGGCGGCGAGGGCGCCGGTGGTGAGCACGCCCCAGCTGCGGCCGCCGGCGGCGAACGTCAGCAGGAGACCGGCGAGCGCCGCGGGCAGCGGGAAGAGCAGCGCCCGGCGGACGTTGCGGTTGTCGGCGCGCCCCCACGGCAGCGCCGGTCCGATGCCGATGAGCAGCAGCAGACCGAGGCTGACCGGAATCGCCATGCGATTGAAGTAGGGCTCGCCGACGCTCACCTTGACGCCGCGCACCAGCTCGGCGGCGATCGGGAAGAGCGTCCCGACGAGCACGGTGAACATGAAGACGAGCAGCAGCAGGTTGTTGATCAGGAAAGCGCCCTCACGGGTCCACAACGTCTCGCGGTCGGGGTCGGAAGCGAGGGTGTCCATGCGCATGGCGAGCACCACGACGGAGGCCACCAGGCAGAAAGCGAGAAAGGCGAGGAAGGCCGGGCCGATCGGCGTCTGGGTGAAAGAGTGCACGGAGTTGACCACCCCGGAGCGGGTGAGGAAGGTGCCGAGGATCGTCAGCAGAAAGGTCACCACGACGAGCACGACCGTCCACGCCCGGAGCGTCCCCTTGCGCTGCAGCACCAGGGCCGAATGCACCGCCGCGATGGCGGTGAGCCAGGGGAGGAAGGAGGCGTTCTCGACCGGGTCCCAGGCCCAGTAGCCGCCCCAGCCCAGCACCTCGTAGGCCCACCAGCCGCCGAGCACGATGCCCACGGTCTGGAAGCCCCAGGCGACCATGAGCCAGTTCCGCAGCAGCGAGAGCTGCCCAGGGCCCAGCTTGCCGCGCAGCAGCGCGCCCACCGCGATGCCGAAGGGGATCGTCATGCCGACGTACCCCAGGTACAACATCGGCGGGTGAACGATCATGAGCAGGTGGTTCTGCAGGAGCGCGTTGGGACCCGGGCCGTCGCTCGGGACCGGCAGCGGCGTCGGCGCGAACGGATCGGCCGGTCCGGCGATGAGGAAGGTGAAGAAGACGCCGACCACGAACAGCGTGCCGAGCATGTAGCCCAGGTGGTCGGGGGCGCTCTTGCGCAGGTGGAAGGCCGAGCCGGCGGTGAAGACGCCGAGGATCAGCCCCCAGAAGAGGATCGAGCCGTCGAGCGACGACCACAGCGAAACGATCGTGATGTGCAACGGCGTCGCGAGCGACCCGACCTGCGCCACATAGGAGACCGAAAAGTCGTGGCGGACGAGGGCGAAGATCATCAGGCCGGTGGCGAGCGCCATCATGGCGGCGAAGAGGTAGGCGATGCGGCGCGCGCGGACGACCGCGCCGGCGGCGTTCCTCTGCGCGGCGGCGAAGCTGATCACGGCGCCGACCGTCGCGAGGAGCAGCGCCGCCAGCACGACCGAGCGGCCGAGAATGGAGATCATCGGGGATCTCCGGCCGCGGGCTCGAGGGTCTTCGCGAGCTCCTTGACCGTGCGAGCGTCGCCCTTGCCCGGCGGCTGGTACTGGTTGTCGTGCTTGATCATCAGGCGATCGGTGAGGAAGGTGCCGTCGGCCTGCAGGGCGCCTTCGACGACCACGCCGATCCCTTCGCGGAACATCGCCGGCGGCACCGCCTGGGTCGCGACTTCGACCGTCTCCTTGCCGTCGGTCATCTTGAACTTGAGGCCGAGGCCGCCCGGGCCGGTTTCGATCGAGCCCGGCGCCACCAGGCCGCCGAGGCGGATGGTCGCGCCTTCCGCCTTGCCGCCGTGGGCTCGCAGCTCGGTCGGGCTCCAGTAGTAGACCAGGCTCTTGCCGAGGCCGCCCAGCGCCAGGAAGCCGAAAGTCCCGGCGGCGATGAGGATGGCGACGATCGCCAGCAGGCGATGCCGCCGGACTTCGGCGCGGGCCTTGTTCGCGGAAACCTCAGTCATGACTTGCCCTCTTTCTTCGCCTGCTGTCGCGTCCGCCGGAGCAGGCTCCAGGCGTACAGGACGAGGCCGGTAGCGGTGATGGAATAGGCGGCGACGACGAAATTCCAGCCGCCGACGATGACGCCAGCAGGGGCGTTGTCAACCATGGGACACCTCGATCATGGGCGCGCGCTCCGGCAGCGCCGATTCGCTGCTTCTGCGCCGGGCGAGCTCGAGCCGGGCGCGACGGACGATGAACCAGATAGCGGCGAACATCAGGCCGAAAGCGTTCAAGCGCAACGGCAGCACCATAGCCGGATCTACGGTGGCGGGCGAGGACTGGATCTGATGGAGGCTGCGCCACCAGCGGACGCAGAAGTAGACCAGCGGCACGTCGACATAGGCGACGATCGCCGCCACCGCCGTCAGGCTCGCGCGGCGTTCGGTGCCGGCGGCGAAGGAGCGCAGCGAGAGCACGCCGATGAACAGCAGCAGCAGGATCAGCGAGGTGGTGAGGCGGACGTCCCAGTCCCACCAGACGCCCCAGGTGGCGCGCCCCCAGAGCGAGCCCTGGACGAGCAGCAGGCCGTTGAGCACGATGCCGGCTTCGGACGCCGCGACCAGCGTCGCATCCCAGCGCTCGCGGCCGGTCCACAGCGAGCCGATCGCCGCGACGAAGGCGCAGGTGAAGCAGAGCAGCGCATTCCACGCGGTGGGAACGTGCACGTACATGATGCGCTGAACCTCTCCCATGTGGCGTTCGGCGGGAGCGACGAAGAGCCCGATGTAGGAGCCGGCAACGAGGAGGGCGACGGCGACGAGCCCCGCCCAGTGGTCGCGAAAGAAACGAGAGTTCACGGTTCAGCCCTCCTCGATGACGTACGGGAAGAGGATCCCTCCCAGGGACCAGTAGATCAGGTCGAAACAGAGCAGCAGCAGGGCCCACGAGCGCATCTGTCCCATCGGGTCGCCGGTGAGGGCGAGCGCCAGGGCCTTGCACGAAGCCATGAGCACCGGCACGACGAGCGGGAAGAGCAGCAGTGGCAGCAGGACGTCGCGGCTGCGCAGCTGGCTGGTCATGGCGGCGTAGAGCGTGCCGGGGGCCGAAAGGCCGGCCGCGGCCAGGAACCAGATGGCGAAGAAACTCACCACGTTCGCCGGCTGGAGCTCGACGCCGTAGAGCACGACACCGAACAGAGAGAGCCCCGGGGCGAGCATGGCGAGCGAGACCGTATTGGCGACCGCCTTGCTGTAGAAGATCGCCCCCGGCCGCACCGGCAGGAGGAGAATCCCCTCGAGCGCCCGGCGCTCGTGCTCGATGCGGAAGCTCTCGGCGAGCGCCAGGGTCGACGACAGGAGCAGCGCGATGACCAGAAAGCCCGCCGCGCCGGCGGTGAGCGCCTTCGAGTCCGGACCGACGGCGATCGAGAAGACCACCAGCGACAGCAGGCCGAAGACGGCGACCGCGACCAGGCGCGCCTTCGCCCGCCACTCGAGCCTGAGGTCTTTGGCGAGGAGGGTCAAGGTCTGGCTGCGCAGCTCGCTCACGAGACCCTCGCCAGCTCCGCCAGGACACCCGGAAGCTCGCGGGCGACCCCCTGCCAGCTCTTCTGACCGCGGTGGAGCAGAACCGCGCGATCGGCGATGCGCGCCGCCCGTTCCAGGTTGTGCGACGCGATGACCACGGTCTTGCCCGCCTTGCGGTCGGCAGCGATCCACTCGGTCACCAGCTGCTGGCCGGCGGTATCGAGGGCGGCGAAGGGCTCGTCGAGCAGCACCAGCCGGGAGTCTTCCAGGCGGACGCGGGCGAAGGTCAGGCGCTTCTGCATGCCGGCGGAGAAGCCGTTCACGAGGTTGTCGGCATCCTGTTCGAGGCCGACCTCCGCGAGGCGCGCGCGCAGATCCGGCTCGGCGGTCGAGCGGCCGAGGAGGTGCGCCCAGAGACGCACCGTTTCGAGGGCGGTGAGGGGCTCATAGAGGTAGGAGGCATGGGAGAGCAACGAGACATTTCGGCGCCAGCCGAAAGGGTCGGATGCGAGCTTCCTGCCAAACTGCTCGAGCTCTCCCGAGGTGGGGCGGAGGAGACCCGCCAGCAGGCGCAGGAAGGTGGTCTTCCCCGAGCCGTTGGGGCCGGCGACGAGCAGCACTTCGCCGCTCGCGGCTTCGAGGTCGAGGTGGGCGAGGGCCCACTTCTGGCCATACCGGCGGGACAGATCGCGGGCGCGGAAGGCCACCGCCGGCGTTTCGGACAGCTCGTCGGCGACTTTCAAGGGCGTATCGATTCCGGTCGGGCCGGGCGACGCAACGGCTGGAGAGGGCTCGGCCGCATAGAACTGCGTACGATACCGCAGGCACGGCGAAGCCCGGCCACCCCGCGATACGGCGGCAGGAAAGATCTGCTGGCGGCCACCTAGAGCCGGTAACCCAGCTGGAGAAAGAGCCGTTCTCCCTCGAGATCGTCGCCGGTAGCCGATTCGAGCTCGCCCAGCAGATAGAACCGCCGCCCGAGCTGCAGCGTGCCGGAAAGGCGTAGCCACTGGTTCTTGCGCACTTCGCCGGTGGCGATGAGGTCGGTGCTGGAGCGGCCGTAGGTGAGCTCGACGTCGTGGCCGCTGCGGAAGTACTTCTGTACCCGCACGCCGGCGCGATAGCCGCTCGAGGTGTCGCCGTCGAAGCCCGAGAAGTCGCCGCCGACCAGCATGTTCCAGCCGAAGACGTTGCTGTGGTAGACGTTGGCGTTGTAGGCGAGGCTGCGATCGGGGCTGCCCTGTTTCCAGCGCTGACCGACCGAGAAGTTGGCGCGCACGGTCTTCGCCGAGCCGAGGTAGGCGGTCACCCGGTAGCCTTCGCGCAGCGCCAGGTCGAACAGCTCCTCCGGGGTGAAGCGGTCGTCGAGGGTGAAGATCTGGCGCGACTGGTCGTAGCTCACGCCGAGGCGCACCGCTTTCGAGACGCTGTAGCTGCCGGAGAACAGGACGTTGCTCAGCTGGTTGGAGTTGGCCGCTGGATTGTCGCGCCAGTTGTGGCCGAGATCGAACTCGGCGCGCTCGTACAAGGACCAGCGGCTGCCCGAGCCCTGCCGGCCGTAGAACGACAGGTATTCGCGGTTGGTATCGCCGTGGAGATAGTCGCCGATCGCCTCGAACAGGTACTCGGCGTAGAACGGCCTGCCGACCCCCTGATCGAGCCAGTGGACGAAGGCGCCGTAGGCCCGGCCAGGGCTCGCGAAGTCGATCTGGTCGCCGTTCGAGCGCGAGCCGTAGAAGGCACCGAGGCTGAATCGCTGGGTGGCGTGGAATTCGCCGACCCCGCCGTCGAGATAGTCGAAGCCGACCAGCGGTCCGGAGATCAGGCGGCCGACCTGATAGGTGAAGCGCGCCTCGGGCGGCTCGTAGGAGAGCGTCGCCTCGTAGAGACGATCGTTGTCGCGCGACTCCGAGCCGCCGGAGGAGAGCTGGATCTGCTCGCGGCTGGCGGTGCCGCGCAGCCGGAAGTCGAACTTGCTGCCGCCGATATGGCCGGCATAGATGTTGACCAGCGCCGACTCCTGGTTGAAGTCGCGCCCGGCCGGTCCGCCGTCCTTGAAGCCCTGGAAGCGCAGCGCCAGCGACCCGGAATAGTCGGTGTGCTCGGCAGCGTTCCAACCCGGCGGCTTGCCGCCCGAAGCCGGCGCGGTCGCGCTTGCGCCGCCGGCGCCGGCAGCGCCGGGCGCGGGGACCGTCGCCGCGGAGGCCGGCACCGGCCCCGGGATCACCAGATCGCCGACGGCGATCGGCTCCGCCGCCGAGACGATCTTGCACGAGGCCGAATGGCTGGCGATGAAGGCGATCTCGAGCTCGGCGATCTCGCTGGTGGTGCCGCTCGCGGCGTCGGCGCGGACGATCTTGACGCGCTGACCCGCGGCGAGCCCGGAGCTGCGGCCGGCGTCGAGGAAGATCTCTTCGGCGAGCACCTGCCGCACGTGGATCGCCGGCGGCACTGCGGGCTCGCCCGGGACCGCAGGCTCGGGTTCGGCGGCCGCAGCCGGCGGAGCCTCTGGCGAGACTGGAGCCACCGGAGGAGCCGGAGCGGCGGCTTCAGCCGCTGCGGGCGGCGGGACGTCGAGCCGGCGGACGCGGTCTCCCTGGGTGATCGGGCGCACCTCGCGATCGATCCGGCAGGTCGCCGAGTGCTCGCCCATGAGCACGACCTCGAGCTCGCCGATGACCAGACTGCCGCGCTCGACGACGAGGCGGTCGCCGACCGCCACCGGCTGCGAGTCGACCAGCGAGATGTCGACCGCACCGCGCAGCACGCGCTGGACGATCATCGCCTGGTTGCTCGGGTGCTCGCCGGCGGCGTCGGCTTGCGGCGCGGCCGCGGCCCGGCTCGCCGGGTTGGCTGAGCCGGCCGGGCCGGCCGGAAGCGGCGCCTGGCCCGTCGGGGCCACCAGGACCAGATCGCCGCCGGCGATCGGCGCCGACATGCGCACGATCCGGCAGGAGGCCTGGTGGTCGCTGAGAATCGTCACTTCGAGCTCGGCGATCGGCTGACCGTCGCGCTGCACGACGAGTCGGCTGCCGACCGCGGGTCGCCGCGTCCCGGGGACGTCGACGTCGACGCGCCCAGCGACGACGCGCATCACGGTCATCGGCGCCGGCGTCGCCGGGGCGGCGGCCGCGGCGACCGATACGACGCCGACGAAGTGCAGCAGGAGGAGGGCGACGAAGAGCTTCGGGAGTCGGATCGGGCGGCGGACCGCGCTCGCAGAGACGGTCCAGGCAGACATGGAATCCATCATCGGGTTCAGTGGTCTCTTTCTTCGTTCATGTTCCTAGGCCGACCCTCGCGGGTGACACTGGTAGCAAGCGTGGCTTTCGTAGGCATAGCCGCCGACGCCCTGGTGGTGGCTGTTGGTGTTTGCCTGACTGTGTTCGTGGCAGAGGATGCACTCGAAGTTGTTGAAGTTCCCGGCGCTCACGTGGCAGGAGGAGCAGGGGAACTGATGGCGACCCGAGGCGATCGGGAACCAGGTGCTGTGGTTGAAGGTCGAAGGCGTCCAGCCGTTGGTGCTGTGGCAGGTCTCACAGGTGGTCGGGAAGCCGGCGCTCTGGTGATTCGGATTGGTGGCGCCGGTGTAGTCGCTCTGATGGCAGGACAAGCAGTCGGAGGGCGTGCCGGCGTAGCCGTTGCGATGACAGGAAGTGCAGGCGGCCGAGCGGTGGGCGCCGTTCAACTG
>JBGARM010000117.1:0-8581 GCA_044230215.1 Thermoanaerobaculia bacterium
CACCGCCGTCTGGTAGCCGCAGCCGAAGCCCACTTCCAGCACCTTGCCCAGCGCGGGTCCCGCGATCAGCGCCGCCGTCATGCGCGCCACGATGTAGGGCTGCGAGATCGTCTGGGCGTCGCCGATCGGCAGCGCGTGATCGCCGTAGGCCTGGCTGCGCAGGTGCGTGCGCACGAAGAGGTGCCGCGGCACTTCGCGCATCGCGGCGAGCACTCGCGGGTCGCGCACGCCGCGCGCCTCGATGAGCTCGCGCACCATCTGCTCGCGGGAGAAGGTGTCAGCGAACATTCTCGACGTCGGGGCCGACGATGCGGCCGAGACGGGCGCGCAGTTCGCCATGCCCCTCCAGTCCGCGATAGTCCGTCAGGTCGAGATGCAGCGGCGTCACCGAAACGCGGCCGGCGGCGACCGCCGCGTGGTCCGTGCCGTTCTCCGACTGCCACTCCGGCGTGCCGGCGATCCAGTAGTACTTGCGCCCGCGCGGGTCTTCCTTCTCCACCACGACCTGCTGGTAGACGCGCTTGCCGAGGCGGGTGAACGACAGACCCTGGAGCTCGCCCGCCGGCAGATTCACGTTGAGCAGCAGGTCGGGACGCAGGGTCTCGGACAGGAGCTCGGCGACGAAGCGGCCGGCAAAGGCTGCAGCGCGCTCGAACGAGTAGCCCTCGGCGATCTCCTGGCTGAAGGCGAGCGAGGGAATGCCGAGCAGCGTGCCCTCGAAGGTCGCGCTGACGGTGCCCGAGTAGGTCACGTCGTCGCCCAGGTTGAGGCCGAAATTGATCCCGGAGACGATGAGGTCGGGCTTCGCCTCCCGGAGCAGCCAGAGGACCGCGAGGTTGACGCAGTCGGTCGGCGTGCCGTCGACGGCGTACCAGTTCTCCTCGATCTTCTGCATGCGCAGAGGCCGCCCCAGCGTCAGGCTGTGGCCGGTGGCGCTCTGTTCGCGATCCGGCGCGACGACCGTCACCTCGCCCAATGGCGCGAGCGCCCGCGCCAGCAGGCGCAGACCCTCGGAATAGACGCCGTCGTCGTTGGTGATCAGAATGCGGGTCATCGCACGCTCGCCCCGGCCGCGAGGACGGGGGCTAACGCCGCCAGGCGAGCTTTCCACCGGTGCGGTCGAGATACTTGCCGATGAGCGGCTCGAGCGCCGTCAGCGTGTCGGCCGGCACCAGACCGGGATCGGTGATGAGCGACATCGCCAGAGCGTTGGCGCAATCGTTCGCCACCTCCGGTCCGAGCGCGCCGATCGCCCGCCGCACCACGCGCTGGGCGAGCGCGACGTTCTTGCGCAGGACCTCCATCACGCCCTCGCCGGTGACGTGCTCTTCCTCTTCCCGCCAGCAGTCGTAGTCGGTGACCATCGACAGCGAGGCATAAGCGATCTCGGCCTCGCGCGCCAGCTTCGCTTCCTGCAGGTTGGTCATGCCGATGATGTCGAAGCCCATGTGGCGGTAAGCGTTCGACTCGGCCCGCGTCGAGAAGGTGGGGCCTTCCATGTTGACGTAGCAGCCGCCGCGATGAATCGTCGCCCCCTCGGCGTCGGCGGCGTCCGCGAGGACAGCCGCGAGGGTCTTCGAAACCGGGTCGGCGATCGAGACGTGCGCCACGATGCCGTTGCCGAAGAACGTGTCGGGGCGGTGGCGGGTGCGGTCGTAGAACTGATCCGGCACGACGATGTGCCCCGGCACGTACTCCTCCTTCAGCGAGCCGACCGCCGAGACCGAGATCAGGAACTCGACGCCGAGGCTCTTGAAACCGTAGACGTTGGCGCGGAAGTTTAGCTCCGTCGGCAGCAGGCGGTGACCGCGGCCATGGCGGGCGAGGAAGACCACCTTGCGGCCGTCGAGCTCGCCGAGGATGAAGGCGTCCGAGGGCGCCCCCCACGGGGTCTCGATCTTGCGCTCCTCCGCCACCTTGAGCCCGGCCATCTCGTAGAGGCCGCTGCCGCCGATCACACCGATCCGAACATCGCTCATCTGCTTCCTCCGAAATCTGCCTGTCTGGAGCTGAAAAAAGGGGTCGGCCGTCAGCCGGAACTACGGAGCGGGGAGACTAGCACAGGACTCCCGCGCCGCCGGCCGGGAGCGTGCCCGGGGCGGCGGCGGCGACGACTTCGAGGGCGGTCGCTAGGGCGCGCCGTCCGGATCGGCCGTCGACCTGACGCACGCGCTCGCCGCGGCAGGCGGCGATGAAGGTCTGCAGCTCCCTGAGCAGCGGCTCCGACTTCTCGACCGGCGGATTGGCCGGCAGGATGGCGCGCGTCCCGCCCGAGAGATCGAGCCGGTAGCCCTTGATCTCCTGCGCCTGGTAGTCGAGGGAGAGATACCGGTCGGAGAAGAAGGCGCGGAGCTTGCGGACCCTTTCGCCCGAGATGCGCGAGGCGGTGACGTTCGCCACCAGCCCGGAAGCGAAGGCGATGCGGGCGTTGGCGATGTCGATGCGCTCGGAGAGGACGGGAATGCCGACGGCGCGGACCTCCACCACCGGCGAAGTGTCCATCGCCTGCAGGATCTGCAGGTCGTGGATCATGAGGTCGAGGATCACGTCGACGTCGAGGCTGCGCGGCGAATAGGTTCCCAGGCGCTCGATCTCGATGAAGCGCGGGGCCGAATCGGCGTCGAGGAGCGCCTGCACGGCCGGATTGTGGAACTCGACGTGGCCGACCGCCAGCACCCGGTCGCGCGCTTCGGCCGCGGCGATCAGGGCGTCGGCTTCGGCGAGCGACGAGGCGATCGGCTTCTCCACCAGCAGGTGGACGCCGCGCTCGAGCAGCGCCAGCCCGAGCTCACCGTGCAGCGTCGTCGGGGCGGCGAGCACCGCGGCGTCGATCCGCCCGGCGAGATCGTCGAAGGTCGGCGCGACCGCGGCGCCGTACTCGCCGGCGACCGCGCGAGCGACCTCCGGGCGGGTGTCGAAGATACCCGCCAGAGTGACGCCGGGAAAGGTGGACAGGATCCGCGTGTGATGGCGCCCGAGGGCGCCGATGCCGAAGACGCCGAGCCGCAGATCGCGCGCCTCAGTCGCCACCGGATTCACTCGCTCCCCGGTGCGTCGGCAGCGCCCGGACGACGCCGCGGCGGGCGCTGCGCACGAACGAGATCAGGTATTCGACGTCGGGGGCGCCGGGGAACTCGGCCTCCAGGCGCTCGAGCGCCTGGGTCGTGTTGAGACCCGACCGCAGGAAGATGCGCATCGCCTTCTCGACCCTGCGAATGCGGTCGTCGTCGAGTCCCTTGCGGCGCAGTCCGATCCGGTTGACGCCGAAGACCGCCGGGCGGAGCCCCACCGTCTTGACGTAGGGCAGCGCATCCACGAGCAGCCGCGTATAACCGCCGATGTAGGCGTACTTGCCCACCCGCCCGAACTGCTGCACGGCCGAGAAGGCGCCGACGCCGGCGTCGTCGCCGACCTCGACGTGCCCGGCGAGGGTCGCGCAGTTGGCGAAGATCGTCCGGCTGCCGACGTGGCAGTCGTGGGCGACGTGGCTGTAGACCATGAACAGGTTGTCGCTGCCGACCGTGGTCAGACCGCCGCCCTTGCCGGTGCCGCGGTGGAAGGTGGTGAACTCGCGGATCGTGTTGCGGTCGCCGACCTCGAGGCGCACGGGCTCGTTGGCGAATTTCAGATCCTGCGGATCCATGCCGAGGCAGACCGAGGGGTAGACGCGATTCTCGCTGCCGATCACCGTCGGCCCGTGAATCTGGACGTGCGGGCCGATCTCGGTCCGATCGCCGATCGTGACGTCGGGACCGATGACCGCGAACGGACCGATGATGACGCCGTCGCCGATCCTGGCGGTCGAGTCGACGACGGCCAGTGGGTGAATGCCGCTCATCGCACCAGATCCCGGTCGACGGTCGTCGACAGCAATTCCGCCTCGGCGTGCACGACGCCGTCGACCAGCGCCCGCGCCGACAGCTTGCAGTGGTTGGCCTTGAGGCGCAGCACCTGGGCCTCGAAGTGCACCCGGTCGCCGGGGACCACCGGACGACGGAAGCGCGCGCGCTCGATCGACATGAACAACAGCAGCTTCTTCTCGCGGTCCGGGTCGTCGTGCATGAGCAGGATCCCTCCCGCCTGCGCCATCGCTTCCACCAGCAAGACGCCCGGGACCACCGGGTGCTGCGGAAAGTGGCCGACGAAGAACTCCTCGTTGATGGTGAAGTTCTTGAGCGCCACGATGCGCTGGCGCGGCTCCATCTCGAGGACCCGGTCGATCAGCAGCATCGGATAGCGATGCGGCAGGACCGACATGATCCAGCGTACGTCCCAGTTAGGCTTCTCGGTCGTTTCCGGCGTCACCGTCGTCTCCGACATCCTGGATCCCCATCTTCTTCTCGACTGTCCGCAACCGCTTCCAGATCTCCGGCAGGCGGCGCAGGATCGCCTGCTGGCGCCGCCAGGCGGCGATCGGAATCGCCGGAATTCCGGCAACCGCCGCGCCCGCCGCGACGGCGGAGAGCGCCGCCGACTTGGCGGCGACCTGGGCACCGTCGGCGACCTCGAGGTGCCCGGAGACGCCCGACTGCCCCGCCAGGACGACCCCGGCGCCCAGCCGCGCGCTGCCGGCGATTCCGGCCTGCCCGCAGAGTATCGAACGCTCGCCGACGACGACATTGTGACCGACCTGAACCAGGTTGTCGATCTTCGTTCCCGCGCCGATGGCAGTCGCGCCGAGCAGCGCCCGGTCGATGGCCGCGAGCGCGCCGATCTCGACGTCGGCGCCGATCTCGACCCGCCCCACCTGCGGGATCTTGTGGTGCACGCCGCGCACGGTGGCATAGCCGAAGCCGTCGCTGCCGACTACCGCCCCGGCGTGGATCTCGACCCCGTCTTCGACCGTGACACCCGGATAGAGAACGACGTGGGGATGAAGCACGACGCGGGCGCCGAGCCGGCAGCCCTCCCCCACCACGACGTGCGGATGGAGCACGGTGCCTTCTCCGATCGCGACGCCCCGTCCGAGCACGACATACGGCCCGAGCGCCGCCGAAGCGGCGATCCGGCACGAGTCGCCGACGACCGCGGTCGGGTGGATACCCGCGGTGTGCTCGGCGGCGGGATGGAAGAGCCGCAGAATCTGCGCCAGCGCGAGCTGCGGCTGGGCGCACCGCAGAAGATCCCTGTCCGGGAGTTTCGTGTCGCGTCCGGTCAGAATAGCCCCGGCGGCGCTGGCGCGAGCCTGCCCGAGGTACTTCGGACTGGTGAGGAAGGAGAGATGGCTCGCGCCGGCCTCGGACAGCGTCCGGACTCCGTCCAGCTGCCGGGCCGGCGAACCCTGCACCTCTCCGCCCACCCGCTCGGCGAGATCCCCGAGCGCCCAGATCAAAGGCTAGTTCGCTTTCTGCGTCGCGGCAGCGTCGAACTTCTGGATGATCTGGTTGGTGATGTCGGCGGCGTCGTCAGCGTACAGCAGCCCGCTCTGGAACTTGTTGAAAATGAAGGTATAGCCGCCCTCCTTGCCGACCTGCTCGATGACCGGGAACACGCGCCGTTCGATCTCGCCGAAGGTCGCCTCGCGGCTCTTGTTGAAGTCCTTCTCGGCGTCCTCCTGGAAGCGGCGCAGGCCGGTGATCTTCTCCTCGAGCTGCTTTTCGAGCTCCGAGATCTTGTCGTCGGCGAGCGACAGCCGGCCTTCGTTGAGCCGCTTGCGCAAGCTGTCGACCTCGTCGTTCTTCGCCTTGCCCTCGGCGATCTTCTCGTCCTGGAGCTTCTTCAGCCGCGCCAGGGCCTCCTTGCCGGCGACCGAATCGGTGACCAGCCGCTGCACGTCGATGACCGCGACCTTGCCGGCCTGCGCGAGCGCCGCCGTCGCCGGCATCAGGGCGACCAGCGCCACTCCGAGGACGATGCGTGCAGCCACTGCCGTCGTCTTTCCCCACACATTCGATGACATGAACTCGCTCCTTTGGTTTTTAGAAAGTTGCGCCGATGCTGAACTGGAAGCTCTCGAAACGGTCCCCGGGCTCCAGTGGCAGCTTCTGCTTGATCGGATCCAGGTTGGAAGAGTAGATGAAGCGGAGAGGCGCGCCGAAGATCGGCACGAAGATGCGCAGCTCGCCGCCTGCCGAATAGCGCAGCCGCGACGGGTCGAGGCTCTGGTCGTCGTCGTAGACGTTGCCGCCGTCGGCGAAGAGGATCAGCCGGAACGGCCCGCCCACCAGCACCTGCAGCTCGACATTCGCCTGCAGGAACTTGTTGCCGCCCTTGTAGTACCCGTCCTGGAGCACGGGCAGGTTCGTCTTCTCGTTGCGCACGAAGATCGAGCGGAACTGGAAGCCGCGGACGCTGTTCTCGCCGCCCAGGAAGTAGCGCTCGAGCGGCACCACCTCGCGGCCGTCGAACGGCTTGACGATGCCGGCTTCGAGGTTGAACGCCACCAGCGTCTTGAGCGGCGAGAAGGTGAGCGGCTGGAACCGCGAGAGGTGAACCTCTGGCCGCCAGAAGTAGTTGTCGCCGCCGAGGAAGCCGCCCGCGTACTCGAGCGATCCGACGAGATTCCAACCGCGCGTAGTCTCGAGCCGGCTGTCGCGGCTGTCGAAGGTGTAGGTCGGCTGAATCGACGAGTTGGAGATGTCGTAGTTCAGCTCGACGAGGGCGTTTCCGGGCCCCGAGTAGAACAACCGATCCTTCGACTGCGACAGCGTGTAGCTGATGCTGCCGCTGCCGAACAGGCCGAAGTTGCGACCATAGGTGATCACGGCTCCCTGGCTCTGGCGCTCCGACTGCTGCAGGGTGCTTTGCGAGTAGTTGAGGTTGCTCTTGAACAGCTGCAGGCCGACGCTCTGCGGCCGGTCGAGCCACCACGGGATGTAATACGACAGGCCGTACTCGTCCTGGTAGCGCCCGGACTGGAACGACAGGCCGACCGTCTCGCCGCGGCCGAGGAAATTCTGCGTCCGCACGGAGAGCTGGCCGAAGAAGCCGTAGGTTTCGCTCCAGCCGGCTCCGACCTGCAGCTCCGTCCGGTCGCTCTCGTCGCCCTTGACCTTGACGTCGACGGTCTTCTTCTCGGTGTCGAAGTTCTCGAAGCTGATCGGATCGGTCTCGTTGAGCTTGAAGTAGCCCAGCTGATTGACCTTGAAGAGGCTCCCCTTGATCGCCCCCATGTTCAGGAGCGTCCCCTCCTGGATCCGGAACTCCCGCCGCAGGACCTTGTCGCGCGTCCGCGTATTGCCCTCGAACTCCATCCGGCCGACCCGGTACTGGTCGCCCTCGGTGATGTGGATCTCGATATCGGCGACGTCGTCCGCGCGCTCGACGAGCTGGGTGTCGATGTTGGCGAAAATGTGGCCGTAGTTCTTGTAGGCGTCCTGGATCGCTTCCGTGCCCTTCGTCAGCATGGTCGACTTCAGCCAGCCGCCGCGCGGCTTGGGGAACTGAGCGGCGAGAAAGCTCTGGTTGAAGACCTGGTTGCCGTCGATCTTGATCTCGCCCAGTTTGAAGCGATGTCCTTCGACGACCGGGATCTCGATCCGCAGGCTGCGCTTGCCGTTGCCCTTCTCTTTCACGCCGAGTATCGGGTCCTCGAGAACGACGTTCTTGTAGCCCGCCCCGCGATAGAGGTCCTTCACCTTGACCATGTCCTCGGCGATGGTCGCCGGGTTGTAGATGTCGCGCTTGAGCATCCGCCAGACGATGTTGGTCTCTTTGGTCTTGCTCATCGCCCACTTCAGGCGCCAGTCGCCGTAGACGGTGTTGTCGGCGAACTTGATGTCGCCGATGCGGACCTTCTCGGCCTCGTCGATGGAGAACACCACCCGGCGCTCGGTGGGAGCAACCTCTTCCAGGACGAAGTCGGCCTTGGCGAAGCGGAAGCCCTTCTCGCGATACATCTCCTCGATCGTCGACTGCAGGCGCTTGACCTCGCCGAGCGAGATCGGCGAGCCCTCGCGGACCGAGATCGATTCCTTGGTGATGCGCTCGGTGATGTCGGTCTTGGACAGGCGCTTCAGGCCCTTGAAGTCGAGGGAGCGCAGGATCGGGCGCTCGGCGACGGTGACGACCAGTTTGACGCCGCCATCGCCGGGGACCTTCTCGATCTTGAGATCGTCGACCAGGTTGCGCCGCCAGAGCTCTTCGATGCTGCGGTTCAGAGCCGCCTCGTCGAGCTCCTGCCCGTCCACCAGGCCGAGGTAGTACCTCACCGTCTCCTCGGCCAGCAGATGGAGGCCGCGGAACTCGACCCCGCTGATCGTCTCCGCGCGCGCACCTGCAGCAAGCAGGAATAGTGCGACCGGCAGCCAACGCTGAACTTGCCTCATAGAATCTCCGCGCGCTGCAAGACGGGTACCATGTCGGCGACCGCGGTCGCAGTCGGCCAGGAACCGGGAGTTTTTGTCAGGCCCTGCTGGGTTCGAGCTCACGCGGCAATGCCCGCACTGTAAGCCCGGAACCGTCCACATCCGCCTCGACGACCTCGAAGTCCTGCTTACCCGAACGAATCAGCAACTCGGAGATTGTATCCTGCACATGACGCTGAATCGTCCGCCGCAGGGGCCGGGCGCCCGTAGAGGCGTCGATTCCGGCCCGCTTGAGCAGCCATTCCTTCCCCGCCGGCGTCACTTCGACGCGCAGA
>JBGARM010000118.1:0-8514 GCA_044230215.1 Thermoanaerobaculia bacterium
TTTCGATCTCGATGGTGCTTGCGGGCGTGGCCACGGCGGGACCGGTGCTGCCGCCGGACCAGCAGCGCGCGATCAGGCCCCGCCTCGACGACTTTCGGATCACGCCGGCGATTCCGCCGGCGCCGCGGCGGCCGTCGCACGGCTCGGCGAGCTGCAGAAGAGGCTCGCCCAGGCCCCGCCGCCGGGGCCGTACGACTGGGCGCAGAATGTCGAGGCGCTCCGCCTCGCCGCCGCGGGCTGTCTGGAGCATGCGCGCGGCAACGACGCTGCGGCGGTGATGCAGCTCACCACGGCGGCCGATCTCGCGGACAAGGTCGGCAAGCACCCGGTGACGCCGGGCACGGTTCTGCCCGAGCGCGAGCTCCTGGCCGACCTGCTGCTCGACCTCGGGCGACCCCTCGAGGCGCTGCGCCAGTACGAGGCGAGTCTGGCGGTGGCCCCGAACCGGCTGCACGCCCTGGCCGGCGCCGCCCGTGCCGCCGACCTGGGGGGCGACGCCGCCGCCGCCCACACCTACGCCAACCTGCTCGCGGCGCTGACTGTCCCCGGCGCCGCCCGGCCGGAGGTCGTCGCCGCCCGGCGGCTGCTCGAGCGCTAGGCCGCCGCTCCGGCGAGCGGGAGCTCAAGGGGGGGCTGGGGCGCGTCGCCGAAGAAGTACTGAAAGGGAACGTGGGCGCGCATCGCCCAGGCGCGCTCGTTGTGCGCGGCGTCCGGGAAGGCGAGATAGAGCAGATCGCGGCCTTCGACGTACCCGCGCCGCAGGAGCAGCGCGCGCAGACTCCGGTTGACCTCGAAGTTGTCGCGCGGCCAGCCGGTGTCGAGATAGAGCCGGTGCGGCCGGCGCGGCTCGGTGGCGACGCGCTCGAGCAGATCGTCGCGGTAGCCGAAGGTCGCCGACATCGCCCCGACGTGGCCGAAGAGCTCCGGGTACTGCCAGCCGAGGTAGAACGAGACGACGCCGCCCAGCGACGAGCCGAGGACGGCGTTGTGCTCGGGGCCGGCGAGGGTGCGATAGCGCTCGTCCACCCAGGGCTTGAGCTCTTCGGCGACCCAGCGGCCGTACTCCACGTAACCCGGATGCGTGTAGTCGAGCATGCGGTCGCGCGGGTAGATGCCGACGACGATCGCCTTGCGGATCAGATTCATCGACGACAGCACGCCGAGAGTCTCCTCGACCTTCCAGTGCTGGCCGCCGAAGGCTTCGCCGGGAAAGAAGAGATTCTGGCCGTCCTGCATGTAGAGCACCGGATAGCGCGCGAGGGTGTTCTCGGCGTAGCCGGGCGGATAGAAGACGCGCACGTCGTGGGTGCGGAGGGCGCCCACCTCGTGGACGTTGCAGACGCTGCAGGTCGCGTCCTCCAGGAAGTAGGGCCAGACCTCGACCGCCGCGCCGGAGCCCGCCAGGGCGAGCTCGTTGTCCCCTTTCGCCCAGCGCAGACTCCCGCCCTCCCGCAGGACCGGCTTGAAATAGACGAACTCGCCCTCGCAGGCGAGCCGGAAGTCGCAGGAACCGGCGACGGGGTCGCTGGCGATCGGCGCGATGTCGGTCTCCCAGTCGGGCTCCGAGCGCAGCAGGAGCTCGCTCCCGGAATCTCCGGAGAGGGGATAGTGCACGCGGATTCGAATCTCGTGGGACACGGCGGTCTCCTCGGTCAGGCCCGGCGCACGTGGCGCCGGGTTCGCTCTGGGATGCGTCGGCGTTCGCCTGGTTTCGCTCGAGGGCTCGAGGAGCCGCGGCCGAAACACTCGCGGCGTGCGCGCATCTCACGAAGCGCTGCCGAGAGGAGAGACGCGATGCGAGACCAAGAGGGAGAGATCTGGGGAATCATTCTGGCCGCGGGCGACGGCCAGCGGTTGGCGGCGGTGACCGTGGACGCCTGCGGGCGCGTCGTCCCGAAGCAGTACTGCGCGCTGGCCGGCACGGACACGTTGCTCGACCAGACGGTCGCCCGCCTCGCCGCGATCGTGCCGCGACGCCGAATCCTCTGTGTCGTCGCCGAAGCTCACCGCCGGCACTGGCAGGGCGGCGTCGGCGGGCTTCCGCCGGAGAACATCGTCGTGCAGCCGGAGAACCGCGGCACCGCCGCAGGGTTGCTCCTGCCGCTGCTGGAGATCGCCCGCCGCGATCCAGCGGCGCGCGTGATCGCGACGCCGGCGGACCACTTCGTCGCCGACGAGCGCCACCTGACGCGCTCGCTGCTCGAGGCGCTGACGGCGATCGAGGGGCCGGCCGACCGCCTGCTCCTTCTCGGCATCGCCCCCGACGCTCCGGTCGGTGACTACGGCTGGATTGTGGCGCAGGACGGGAACGAAAAGAGACCGGCGGCGGTGAAACGCTTCGTCGAGAAGCCCGGAGACGCCGAGGCGCGACGAATCGCCTCCGCCGGCGGGGTATGGAACAGCTTTCTCATGGTCGGCCGGCTGCGGCGCTACCTCAACCTCTTCGAGCGCCGCCGGCCGGAGCTGCTGCGCGACCTGCGCCGGGCCCGCGTCGGCGGCGCGTCCGCGCTCGCCGAGGCCTACCGTGGTCTCGCGCCGAGCGACTTCTCGCGCGACCTGCTGCAGGGCTCCGAGGCGGAGCTCGGACTCATCGTCGTGCCGGCCTGCGGCTGGACCGATCTCGGGACGCCGGAGCGGCTCGCCAGCCTCTCCGTTCCGTCGCCGGGCCGTGCGGGCGTTCGCGCTGCGCAGCTCTGGCCGGGCCGCCGCTTGCGGCCGGCATCGACGGCGCCCGTCCGGGCGGCCGCCGGCGCCTGAAACCCCGGCCGGGGAGCCGCATCCAAGAGGGAAACAGGGAGCCGAACCGATGCGTTTCCGCCGCCGATCCGCCGTCTGCCTTCTTCTCCTCCTGACCCTGGCCGCTCCGGCCGTCGCACTGTCGCCGGTCAACCGGACGACGTTCGGCGGCGTGGCGATCGACGGTTGGGACCCGGTCGCCTACTTCACCGACGGCAAGCCGGTCGAAGGCAGCAGGGAGTTCGTCCACGAGTGGAACGGTGCCACCTGGAGGTTCGCCTCGGCGGCCCACCGCGACCTCTTCGCCCAGGCGCCCGAGAAGTACGCGCCGCAGTACGGCGGCTACTGCGCCTGGGCGGTCTCGCAGGGCTATACCGCGGACATCGACCCCGAGGCCTGGAAGATCCAGGACGGCCGCCTGTATCTCAACTACAGTCTGGACGTGCAGAAGAAGTGGGCGGCGGATATTCCCGGAAATGTCGCCAAAGGCGACGCCAACTGGCCTAAGCTCCTCGCTGGCGACTAGGAGAGCGCGTGGACGAAGACGTGGTTGCTTGGAGCGCCACGGTGGCGCACGAAGCCGATGAGCGGGCCATGCTCGCGGCCTTGCGCAGCGGCGACGATCGGGCCTATGAGCGCCTGGTGAGCGAGCACGGCGGGCGGATGCTCGCGGTCGCCCGCCGCATGCTGCGCAACGACGAAGAGGCGCGCGATGCGCTGCAGGAGGCTTTCCTGCTCGCCTTTCGCGGTCTGCCGCGGTTCGAGGGCCACAGCCGCCTGTCGACCTGGCTGCACCGCATCGTGGTCAACGCCTCGCTCATGAAGCTGCGCAGCCGGCGGGCCCATCCGGAGGAATCGATCGAGCCGCTGCTGCCGACCTTCCTCGACGATGGCCATTCGAGCGACACCTACTGCGACTGGTCCGAATCCGCCGACCGGCTGGTCGAACGGGCCGAGGTCTGCGGCCTGGTCCGCGCCTCGATCGACCGCCTGCCGGCGACCTACCGCACCGTGCTGCTGCTGCGCGACATCGAGGAGCTCGACACCGGAGAGGTCGCCGAGATACTCGGCATCTCGGCGAACGCAGTGAAGATCCGGCTCCATCGCGCGCGCCAGGCGTTGCGAGAGCTGCTCGACCCGCACCTGAGACAGGGGGACGCGTGAAATCCCGCATCGGCAAGACGACCCATTACATGGGCGAAGAGTTCATCACCTGCCAGGAGGTCCTCACCTTCCTGCTCGAGTATCTGTCGAAGGATCTCACTCCCGAAGAGGAGCAGAACTTCGAGCGTCACCTCGCCGTCTGCCCGTCGTGCGTCGCCTACCTCAAGACGTACAAGCAGACCGTGCACCTCGGCCGGGTGGCGCTGCGGCGCGAGACCGACGTCCGGCCACCGGAGCTCGGCGTCGAGCTGGTGCGGGCGATCCTGCAGGCGCGGGCCTAGGTCACCCTCTACCCCGAAACAACCGACAAGACCGCTCTTTGCGGAGCCGTCCCGCGGTAGCGGGCCGGCCTGCTTTCACCGAGTCCCGCCGACGATACGGCCCGCTCGCGAGGCGTCTGCCTGAACGCAGAAGCGCGCGCGACCGCCTGGGCCGCGCGCGCCGGAGCCTGCGAGCGGAGAAGGGCGCCGGCTCAGCCGCCGTGGGCGAACTCGGGGTAGAGCACCATGCCGCCGTCGACGTAGAGCGTCGCGCCGTTGACGTAGTCGGATTCGTCCGAAGCCATCCAGACGGCGACGCGGGCGATGTCCTCGGGCACGCCGACGCGGCCGTAGGGGATGAACTTGAGGAGCTCGTGCTCCTTCTCCGGCGTCTCCCAGGCGGAGCGGTTGATCGCCGTCTTGATCGCCCCCGGCGACACCGAGTTCACCCGGATGCGGTACGGCGCCAGCTCCTGCGCCATCGTCTTCATCAGCATGCTGACGCCGCCCTTCGAGGCGGCGTAGTTGGCGTGGCCGGCCCACGGGATGACGTCGTGCACGGAGGAGATGCAGAGGATCTTTCCGGCGGCGGAGGAGCGGCTCTCGTCGACGCCACGGGCGATGAACTCCCTCGCCGCCTCGCGCGCGCAGAGGAACTGGCCGGTGAGGTTGACGTCGATCACCTTCTGCCAGGCGGCGAGCGACATCTCGTGGAAGGCGGCGTCTTTCTGCAGGCCGGCGTTGTTCACCAGAATGTCGATGCCGCCCAGCTCGGCGCGCGCCGCCGCGAACATCGCCACGACCTCGGCCTCGTTCGAGACGTCGGCCTTGACCGCCAGCGCCCGTCCGCCGGCGGCGACGATCTCCTCGACGACCGCGGCAGCGGCGTCGGGACCGGTGACGTAGTTCACCACCACTGCCGCGCCGGCGCGGCCCATCTCCTTCGCCACCGCGGCGCCGATGCCGGAGCTCGCTCCGGTCACCAGCGCGCGTTGCCCCTCGAGAACTCTACCCATTCGCTTCATCGCCATCGCCATCGTCGTCTCCTTGTCGCGCCTTTGGATGCCCGCGACGACGGACGGTTTCAAGCGGGCGGCGACGAAACCCGGCTTGCGCCGGAGCATCTCAGCTCGCGAATCCGGCCTTCTCACGAAAGGAGAAAGTGACATGAACCGCAAGCAGAAGATCACGACCCTCGCCCTGGCGCTGGTCGCCGCCTCGTCGATCGCCGCCGCCGCTCCGGTGGCGGTCGCCCCGGTCCGTCCTCTGGTCAACGTCAACGCGCAGGGCGTCGTCGTCGACGGCTACGACGTCGTCGCCTACTTCACAGACGCCAAGCCGGCGATGGGGCGCGCCGACCTCGCGAGCACCTACGACGGCGGCATCTACTGGTTCGCCTCGGCCGAGCACAAGGAGTTGTTCGACGCCGCGCCGGCGAAGTACGCGCCGCAGTTCGGCGGCTTCTGCGCCTACGCGGTATCGCGCAAGGGCCTGCGTCCGGTCGATCCGGCGATCTTCCATTTCGTCGACGGCAAGCTCTTCCTGCAGCACACGCAGAAGGCGTTCGATCTGTTCGAGAAGGACGAGCGCGGCAATACCCGCAAGGCCTACGCCAACTGGCCCGGGCTGGTGAAGAAGAAGGCGGCGAAGTTCCAGCCGGGGCAGTTCGACGAGGCCGTGAAGTGAGGGGGGGCGTAGCGATTCTGGGGACGTCGCCAAGGAAAAGCTCCAGTAAAGGGGGTGCCCTTCTGGCCTCCCTCGGGTTGGCTGGTGCGCTCGTGCTGGCGTCGCCGGTCCGAGGAGACGCTCCGCCGCTGAGTCTGGCCCAGGCGCAGCGCGTCGTGGCCGCGGCCGAAGCCGAGGCGCATCGACTGGGGGCGCCGGGGGCGGCGGTGGCCGTCGTCGACCTGTCGGGATTTCCCGTTGCCGTCGCACGGCTGGATGGGACGTTCGCGGCAGCCGGTGCGGTGTCGGTCGGCAAGGCGCGCACGGCGGCGATTTTCGGACGGCCGACGAAGGCGATGGAGGAGGCGATCAACAAGGGGCACACGGCGCTGACGGTGCTCGCCGGAGCGGTCGACGCCGTGCCGCTGCAGGGGGGCGTGCCCCTGGTGGTCGATGGAAGGCAGGTCGGAGCCGTCGGAGTCTCGGGCGCCGCCTCCGCCGACCAGGACACTGCGATCGCCGAGGCAGCGGCCCCCGCGGTCGCCGATCCGGCCTCGCTCGCGCCGGTCGTGGCGGCGCATCTCGCTGCTTCCGATGTCGAGGCGGGCTTCGCCGTCGGGAAGCCGCTGCTGGAGAACGCCGCCTTCAAGGTGCACGCGAGCCGGCGCGACAGGGCGGGGGAGGCGGAGATCCATACGCTCGACACCGACATCCTCTATGTCGTCTCCGGCGAGGCGACGCTGGTGCTCGGCGGCACGGTACTCGAGCCGCGCAACCTCTCGCCGACGGAGATCCGCGGCCCTGGAATCGACGGCGGTGAGAGTCATGCGCTGCGCGCCGGCGACGTGCTGGTGATTCCGGCCGGCACGCCGCACTGGTTCCGCGAGCTCGGCCAGGCGCCGGTGCTCTACTACGCGGTGAAGTCCACCGGAGGCCTGCAGTGAGACGGCGCCTGGTGCGCTGGCTGCTGGCAGCCTGGGCGCTCGCCGCGCCCGCCGCGCGCGGTGGCGAGCTCGATCTGCTGACGAGCGAGGGACTCGCCGCCGTGCAAGGCAGCTGGCGCGTCGCCGACGCCGCGATCGTGCCGGTCGAGTTCCGGCATCCGGGGTCCGACGGTCAGCCGGGAGCCGCGAGATCGGCGACCTTCGACATCGCGCCGCGGGCCGGAGGCGTGGGTTTCGACGATTCCGCCTGGCCCGTAGTGCCGCCCGGCGAGCTCGCCGCCCGGCGCGGCGGAGGGAAGCTGTCATTTGTCTGGTATCGCCTGCACCTCACACTGCCCGAACGCCTCGCGAACGAGGAGGTGGCGGGGTCCAGCGTGAGCTTCGAGACCGCCGTCGACGACGCCGCCGAGATCTGGATCGACGGCGAGCTGCGCCGCTGCCCGGGCCAGCGCGGCGCTACGATGGTCGCCGGCTGGAATGCTCCCAACCGGATCGTGCTGACGCGCAACGCCCGCGCCGGCCAGAGCTTCGACATCGCCGTCTTCGGCATCAACGGGCCGCTCTCCGGCTCGCCGACGAACTACGTCTGGATGCGCGCCGCCAGGCTCGAGGTTGCGCCGACCCCTACCGGGGCCGGTGGTCCGCTCGCGGTCTCGCCGGCGTGCGAGGAGAACATCGAGGTCGAGCGCTTCGATCCGCGGATCGACGCCCTGTTCTCGCTCAATCCCAAGGCGTACGTCATCGCCGACGGTTTCACCTTCACCGAGGGGCCCGTCTGGGTACCGGCCGCCGGGAGAGATCCCGCACACCTGCTCTTTTCGGAGCCGAACGCCAACCGGATCTGGCAGTGGACACAGGCGGGGGAGCTGTCGATATTCCGTGACAAGAGCGGTTATGAAGGGGCCGATCTCGCCCGCTACCGCCAGCCGGGGTCGAACGGTCTGGCGATCGATCCGCAGGGACGGCTGACGATCGACGAGCACGGCAGGCGGCGAGTGAGCCGGTTGGAAAAGGACGGGAAAGTTACGGTGCTGGCCGACCGATTCGCTGGCAAGCGTCTGAACAGTCCCAACGATCTCGTCTACCGCGCCGACGGCAGTCTCTACTTCTCCGATCCGTTTTTCGGCCTGCCGCAGTTCGACAAGGATCCGGCGAAGGAGATTCCCTATCAAGGTGTCTATCGGCTTGGCGCAGAGGCGGGAAGTCAGATCGAGCTGCTGACGAAGGACCTGTCCGGGCCCAACGGCATCGCCTTCTCGCCCGACGAAAAGTGGCTCTACGTCGGCGACTGGGACGACCACCACAAGGCGGTGGTGCGTTACCCGGTGCTCGCAGACGGTCGCCTCGGCGCTGGCGAGACCTTCGTCGACCTGACGGAGCAGTCGGGAGAGGACGCGATCGACGGCGTCAAGACCGACGTGCTGGGTAACGTCTATATCTCCGGTCCGGGGGGGCTCTGGGTCGTGGCGAGCGACCGCACGATTCTCGGCCGCATCGTCTTGCCGCGCCATCCGCACAATCTGGCGTGGGGAGAGGATGGGAAGGTCCTCTACCTCACTGCCCGCGACCAGGTCTATCGCCTGCCTCTCCTCGTCGCCGGACACGCGCCGTATCTGCATCTGGCACACTGAAGGCGGGGACCGGGACCAGATTGACAATCGCAGCGGCGCCGATCGATTCACGAAAGCCACCTTCGTCGACGACCATATCCAGGGCGTGAACTCCAGCTACGACGCGAGCCTCTC
>JBGARM010000119.1:0-8512 GCA_044230215.1 Thermoanaerobaculia bacterium
CTCGGCCGGCGCCGGCAAGAGTGGCGATCGTTCGGCGCTTCTCGGGCTCGCCGCGAGCCTCCTCGACCGCCGACGGCCAGGCGACAGCAACCAGGCCTTGATGGAGCTCGGCGCCACCGTCTGCACGCCGCGCGCCCCGCGTTGCGCGGTCTGCCCGCTCGCCCCCGGCTGTCTCGCCAGGGCGCAGGGGACGCCGGAGAGCTATCCGGCGCCGGCGAAGCGCGCCAGCGTCGAGAGAGTGCGCCAGGTCGTGGCGCTGGTCGAGCAGGAGGGCCGGCTGCTGCTCTACCAGCGCAGCGCCGACGCCCGCCAGCTCGCCGCACTCTGGGAGTTTCCGGCGGTCGAGGTCGAGGCGGCGGGGGCGTCGCGGGCGCTCGGCGCCGCAGAAGCGCGACTCGCCGAGCGCTTCGGCGGCCGCTGGGCCCTGGGGGCCGAGATCGTCCGCCTGCGCCACGCCATCACCACCCGGAGCTTCGCGATTGCGGTGCGACGGGCGAGCCTGCTCCTCACCGACGGGGAGCTCGCCGAGCCGGCTGCCGGGGCGGCTGCCGGATGGTGGAGCCGCGCGGAGCTCGCCAGCCTGCCGCTCACCGGCGTGGCGCGGAAGGTCCTCGAGCGCGCGGCGCCTCAGCCGGGCTGACTGGATTCGCCGCCGGAGAGGATGTACCAGCCGACGATCTTGTCGTCGACCTCGCGCAGGCGCTTGGCGACCAGGCCGCAGAGGATCTTGAGCAGCGGCAGCGAGGAAATCTTGCGCACATCGAGGATTCCCGCCACGACCTCCGCCGGAATCGCCAGGACCACCGCCCCGCCGTCGTGCGCCCGCGCCTGCGCCGAGCGCGGCGCGCGGTCGATGAGCGCCATCTCGCCGAAGTAGTCGCCGCGCTCGAGAAACGCGAGCGCCTCCTCGCCGGCGCCGGGGATGAACTTGCTGATCAGGACTCGCCCTTCGAGCACCACGTACATGGCGTCGCCGGGATCCCCCTCATGAAAGAGGATCTGCCCCGACTTCAGTTTGCGCTCGCGCGACAGCGAGGTGAGGAAGTTGATCTCCAGCGACGACAGCTTCTGCTCGGCGAACAGATTGCGCTTGGCGGCGATGTCGAGCCGGAACTCGCCGGTGGGCGACTTGGCGAGCGGGGGCTTGTCGGCGGCCGAGCGAGGTCCCTGCGAAAAGAAGCGCCCGAGCTGTTCGTTGGTGCTGCGCAGTTTTGCCGACAGGCTCTTCCAGAACGCCCAGTAGAGCGCCACCGCGACGCGCTGATCGCGCTCGATGAGCGCCCGGGTGGGTGCCGAGAGCAGGGCGATCAACGACGCTTCGGTGCGCGCGACGACATCCCCCGAACGCGTCGCCGAGTCGACGAAGCTGGTCTCGCCGAAGAGCTGTCCCGAGCCGAGCTGAGCGAGGGTGAACTGGCCGTAGGGGGTGGTGCGCTGGATCTCGACCAGGCCGCGATCGACGACGTAGACGTCGAGCGTCGGCTCGCCCTGCCGCAGTACGGCGGTCTGCGCCGGATAGGCGCGACCCACCGCGCAGGCCGCCAGCGCTTCGAGCTCCGGTTCCCGGAAGTGCGCGAAGAGGGCGATCTGGGCGAGCCGCGGAGCCAGTGCCAAAGTACGGCTATTGTAGCGTTCAAATGCCCACCTACCGTCTGACCATCGAATACGAAGGCACCCGCTACCGCGGCTGGCAGGAACAGAAGAATGCGCGCACGGTTGCCGGCGAAGTGCGCCAGGCGATCGAAGCGGCAGCCGGGGAGAAAGTCGAGCTCGGCGGATCGGGGCGGACCGATGCCGGGGTCCACGCCCTGGCGCAGGTCGCCCACCTGAAGACGGCGGGCAAGCTGCGCCGCGACGAGGTTCTGCGCGCCGCCAACGACGCCCTGCCGGCAGATATCCACCTGCTGTCGCTCGAACCGGCCGGCGACCGCTTTCACGCCCGCCACACCGCGACGTCGCGCAGCTACGTCTACCAGATCTCCCGCCGCCGGACGGCGCTCGCCAAGCGCTTCGTCTGGTGGGTGCGGCGCCCGCTCGACGTCGGCGCGATGCGGGCCGGCGCGGCACTGCTCGCTGGGCGGCACGATTTCGCCCGCTTCTGCGAGAAACCGCTCGAACAGACCTCGACCATCGTGGTGGTCGAGCGCTGCGAAGTCGACAGCGCCGGCGAGCTCGTCCTGGTGCGCGTCGTGGCGTCGCACTTCCTGTGGAAGATGGTGCGGCGGATCGTCGGCGCGCTGGTCGAAGTCGGCGGCGGCACGCTGTCGCTCGCCGCTCTCGAGGGCCTGCTCGATCCTTCGCAACCGGCCACGTTCCAGCCGGCGGAGACGACGGCGCCCCCCTCTGGGCTCTTCCTCGAGCGCGTGCTCTACCCGGGCGACGCGCCGCTCGGCCCGGTGCGGCCGGTGACGCCGATCGAGCGCTAGCCTCGCCTAGAGCAGGTCGAGCTGCGCCGGGCGGAGACGCCCGAGCGCGGCCGCCTCGGCCTCGTCGAGCCAGTCGGCAGATCGCGCCGGATCGAGGGCGAGCGTGGCGATGCCGCGCGCGGCGATCTCGGCGCGCAGACGTTCGTCGACCGCGCGCTGGAAGGTGGGGTCGGCGGCGCGGATTCCGTCCGCCTGCGGCGCCTGGAGGATCGGCACCAGGATCAGCAGGTCGTAGCTCGCCAGCCAGTCGGAGACCAGGCGATCGAGCGCCCGGTCGGGTGTCGCGGCGAGCAGGAAGTAGACGAAGTTGTCGAGCACGCTCCGGTCACAGAGCACGAGCGGATAGCGCGCGGCGGCGAGGATCTCTTCGGCGATCTGGGTGTGGAGGATCCAGCGCTGGGCGTCGGCGGTGGTGACCGAGTTGATCGGCAGCGGGCAGCGCCTGGCGACCTCGTGGACGATCTCGAGCGCCACGTCGCGGCGCTTGAGACGGGCAGCGAGGCCGTAGCAGAGGGTCGTCTTGCCGACTCCGTGGCTGCCGATGAAGGCAAATTTCAGGCTCGAGGGACTCATGCCGTCGCCGCCGCGAGCTCGTCGCCGAGGACCGCCAGCGCGAAAGCGAGCTGCTCGTCGGAGAGGACGAGCGGCGGCAGGAGCTCGACGACCCGCCCCGCCGGGCCGCCGCGGAGCAGCAGCAGGCCGCGATTGCGGAGCCTGTCGACCAGGCTGGCGGCCGCGGCGGCTGTCGGCAGCTCGAGGCCCCAGATTGCGCCGCGGCCGCGCAACGCCACCCCCGCAGCGGTAAATGGCGCGAGGCCCGAGGCCAGGCGCTCGCCGAGCGTCGCGGCGCGCTCGGCGAGCCGCTCCTCGGCGAGGATGTCCAGCGTCGCGAGGGCGGCGGCGCAGGCGAGCGGGTGGGCGACGAACGTGCCGGTGTGCAGGGCTTCGCCGCCGGTGCGCCAGGCGGTCATCACCGCGGCCCTGCCGACGACGGCGGCGATCGGCAGGCCGCCGCCCAGCGCCTTGCCGCAGCACAGAAGATCGGGCCGGACCGCTTCGTGCTCGCAGGCAAACGTCCGTCCGGTGCGCGCGAAGCCGGTGAGGATCTCGTCGAGGATGAGCAGCGCGCCGGCCTCGCGGCAGAGGCCCGCGAGCCCGGCGAGCCAGCCCGCGGGCGGAACGAGAACGCCTTCCCGGCCGACGATCGGCTCGACGAGGACGGCGGCCACTTCGCCGGTCGCGGCGTCGGCGGAACCAGCGGCGCCCGCCCCGGCGAGCACCTCGGCCACGCGCCCGAGCGGGCAGGCGAACGGCAGTCGGGTGACGTGCGGCGAAAGCTGGCTGGCGAACGGGGCGCGGAACTCGGGCCGCGAAGTGGCGGCGAGGGCGCCGAAGGAGAGGCCGTGGTAGCCGGGGTCGAAAGCGAGGAGCCGATGCCGGCCGGTCGCGAGGAGGGCGCTCTTCCAGGCGATCTCGACCGCGTCTGCGCCGGAGACCGCGAAGTGGACGCGCGGCTCGTCGATCGGAGCCAGCTCGCAGAGCCTCTCGGCGAGCGCGATCCGCGCCGGGTGCGCGGCGACGTCGCCGAGGCCGTGCAGGAGCTCGGTCGCCTGCTGGGCGATCGCTGCGACGACCCGCGGATGGCGATGACCGATGGTCGCGGCGCCGAAACCGGAAGTGAAGTCGAGGTAGCGGTTGCCGTCGACATCGAGGACGTTCGCGCCGCACGCCGCGCGCCAGACGAGCGCGGGCTCGTCGGCGCCGCCCAGAGTGTTGATTCCGGGCGCCTCGTAGCGGGCGAGCGCGCGGGCGAGCGCGGCGCTCTCCCGCCCCGGCAGAGGGGTGCGGATCTCCGGCAGGAGGTCGCCGCGCGCGAGCACCACTAGATGTCGCGCCGGCCGGCGAGCGAGCGGCCGAGGGTGACTTCGTCGGTGTATTCGATATCGCCGCCGACCGGCATGCCGAAGGCGAGCCGCGAGACTCGCGCCACGCGTCCCTTGAGCAGGCGCGCGAGATAGAGCGCGGTCGCTTCGCCCTCGACGTTCGGATTGGTGGCGACGATCACCTCGGCCACCGCCGGCGGTCCCGCAAGACGCGTCAGCAGTCCGTCGATCCGCAGCTCGCCGGGGCCGATGCCGCGCTGCGGAGAGAGGCTGCCGAGCAGCACATGGTAGAGGCCGTGAAACTCACTCGTGCGTTCGAGCGGCTGGATGTTGAACGGCTCTTCGACGACGCAGATCCGACTGCGGTCGCGCGTCGGATCGCTGCAGATCCGGCAAGGATCTTCGGCGGTGATCGAGTTGCAGAGCGAGCAGTGAAAGAGCTTTTCCTTGACGTCGACGACCGCGTCGGCGAGCCGTTTCGCCTGCTCGAACGGCACGCGCAGCAGGTGATGCGCGAGGCGCGTCGCGGTCTTCGGACCGATCCCGGGCAGACGGGCGAGCTCGGCGATCAACGACGAGAGAGGGTCGGCCATGGCGAAGAGAGACTCTGTCGGGCGCTCGGGAAGGGAGCCGACCGGCGGGTTACATCATCCCCGGCAGGCCGCCGGAGAACGCGCCGAGCTTCGACTGCATCGCTTCGTCCACCTTGCGCGTCGCTTCGTTGACCGCGGCGAGCACGAGATCCTGCAGCATGACGGGATCGGCCGGATCCATGACCTCGGGGTCGATCTTCACCGCCAGGAGCGCCTTGTGACCGCTCATCTGCACCGCGACCATGCCGCCGCCAGCGGTAGCTTCGACGACGAGCTCCGCGAGCTCGCGCTGCATCTTCTCCTGCATCTGCTGCGCCTGCTTCATCAGTTTCTGGATATTCATCGGAACGGATCCTCGGTGGGGGAAAGTTCTTCGTCGACGCTCTCGTCGGGGGCAGCCGGAGGCTCGATCTGGGCCACTCCCCCGCCGAAGATCTCGAGCACCGCCTGCACGCGCGGATGCTCGGCGACCTGGGCCTTGCGCTCGGCGGTGGGCGCCGCGGCGGGGGCGCCGACCGCTGGCGCGGAAGCGCCGGAGCCCGCGGCGTCGGCGAGCGCGGCGGGCGGCGCGAAGCGAAGCACGACCCCCTCGCCGAACGCAGCGAGGGCGGCGGACGAGATGAGCTCGCGGTTGCGGTTGAGCGAGGCGGCGGCGAAGTCCGACACCGGGCGGATCACGAGCGTGCGCTCGCTGTCGTTCCAGGTGAGCGTCGCCGGATCCTCGAACAGCGCCGCCAGGGTCGGACGGCGAAGCACCAGCTTCTCGACGAAGGCGGTGACGACGGAGGTGGCGGCCGGCGCGGCGGCTGCGGTGACGGCTGGCAGCGGGGCAGAGGCGGGCTGAACGCGCGCCGGCGCCTCGGCGGCCGGCGGCCGGGGAGCGACTGCGGCGGCCGGCGCCGGCCTCGCTGCCGGCGTTGGCGGTCGCGACGAGATTGCGGCCGGAGCGACGGGCGCGCCGGAGAGATACTTCTCGATCGCCACCAGCCGCGGGAGCTCCGCCGCGCGCAGCCAGGCGATCTCGAGCGCCAGCGTTCCCGCCTCGCTGCGGCGGATGGCGCTCTCACTGCCGAGCAGGTGGTGCAGGAGGCGGAGAAGGTTCTCGTAGCCGGCCTGGGTGGCGATCGCGGTGAGCGCTTTGCGCTCCTCGGCGGGCAGCGCCAGGGCGCCGCCCTCTTCGCCCAACGCGAGGTGCAGGGCATCGCGGCAGAAGCCCAGGAAGTGCGCGTGCACGGTGCGCGGGTCCCAGCCGTTCTCTTCGACGTCGCGCGCCAGCCGCGACACGGCCAGGGTGTCGCCGGCGAAGATCGCCACCAGCGCCTTCTGGAAGAGCGCCAGGTCGATGCCGCCGAGCAGGCGAATGGCCTCCTGCTCGTCGACCACGCCGTTGCCGAAGGTGGCGAGCTGGTCGAGCAGGGCGACGGCGTCGCGCACGCTCCCTTCGCCGGCGCGGGCGAGGAGCGAGAGCGCCGCGTCGCTCGCCTCGATCTTCTCTTCGCTGCAGATGTGGCGCAGGTGGGCGACCGCCTCGATGTTCGACACTCGCCGGAAGTGGAATTCCTGGCAGCGCGACAGGATGGTCGCGGGGACGGCTTCGATCTCGGTGGTGGCGAAGATGAAGACCAGACGCGGCGGCGGTTCTTCGACGATCTTCAGCAGCGCGTCGAACGCCTGGCGCGACAGGCGATGGACTTCGTCGAGCACCACGACCTTGTAGCGATCGCGCGCCGGGCCGTACTTCAGGCTCTCGGCGAGCTCGCGCACCTGCTCGACCTTCGAGTAGGTCGCAGCGTCGATCTCGAGCACGTCCATGTCCGAGCCGGCGGTGATCTCGCGGCAGGTCGAACAGTCGTTGCACGGGCCGTTGGCGGTGCCGAGCTCGCAGTTGAGTGCCTTGGCGAAGACGCGCGCGGCAGTCGTCTTGCCGACTCCGCGGATACCGGAGAAGAGGTAGGCCTGAGCGATGCGCCCCTCGCGCAGCGCATTCGACAACGCGGTCACGACGGCCTGTTGGCCGATCAGCGACGCAAACGTCTGCGGGCGCCACTTGCGGGCGAGAACCTGATAGGCCATTGGATGTGTCGAGCCGGAGGCGAAGGGTTCCGGCACTCCTGCGGCACCCGAAGCGAGGACCTTATCGCTGCTCCCTTCCGGGCCTGACGAGGTTCGGAACCGTTCGATGCACAGGACCTGAACCCTTCGCTTCCGGCTCGCGGTCGCCTGCATCGTAATGGGGGCGGGCGGCGCTGTAAAGCCGCGCAGGCGGCAGCACGAGCGTGGAGGGCCGCGGATTCCGCTCGCGCCGCAGTGCCGGGCGGGCGCTAGACGAGCGCGGTCGGGCGTAGTTGCGCTAGAATCCGGCGGTTTGACGGCCGAGGCGGAGCTGTCCGCGCAGGACGAACGGTGGATGCGGGAAGCGCTCGCCCTGGCCGGGCAGGCGGCGGCAGCGGGAGAAGTGCCGGTCGGAGCCGTCATCGTGACGAGCGCCGGCGAGCTCGTCGGCTCCGGGCAGAACCGGCGGGAGATCGACCGCGACCCGACGGCGCACGCCGAGATGGCTGCGATTCGGCAGGCGGCGGCCAGGCTCGGCGCTTGGCGCCTGGCCGGTTGTACCCTCTACGTCACCCTCGAGCCCTGCGCGATGTGCGCCGGAGCGGCGGTGCTGGCGCGTATCCGGCGGCTGGTCTACGGCGCGCCGGATCCGAAAGGGGGGTTCTGCGGGTCGCCCGTGGCGCTGGGTGACCTGGCGCGGCACCCGCGGCTGAATCACCGGCTCGAAGTCGCCGGTGGCGTTCTGGCCGAGGAGGCCAGCGCGCAGTTGAAAGGTTTCTTCGCCGGCCTGCGCGGATAGCGCCGGCAGGCAACAGGATTGGGCGGGTCCGGCTCACGCCGGGGGGTTCTTTGAGAAGTCGACAGTGAACGGAGAGGTGTCCGAGTGGCTTAAGGAGCACGCTTGGAAAGCGTGTGTAGGGGAAACTCTACCGTGGGTTCGAATCCCACCCTCTCCGCCAATCATCTGCAAGTAACGCCGGAGAGGTGCCAGAGTGGCCGATCGGGACGGTCTCGAAAACCGTTGTGCCCGCAAGGGTACCGTGGGTTCGAATCCCACCCTCTCCGCCATTCATCATCCAGTTCGCCACAAGCTGTATGGTCGTGGCGACCCGAAGCATCCATATACAGTGCTTTGACCCGATGCCGGCGCTCCATTAGAATAGGCGGCTCGGAACGCGGTAGGGCGGCCTGGGGCGGCTCTATTTCGACGCCCGGCCCGACGGCCGTAGAGACACGAACGAAAGGTGGAACCCCGTGAAGCGCACGTTTCAACCGAACAATCGTCGCCGCAAGAAGACGCACGGCTTTCGCGAGCGGATGAGCACCAAGAACGGCCGCAAGGTCCTTTCTCGCCGCCGCCGCAAGGGTCGCAAGCGCCTCACAGTCTGACCGCCGCCGTGGTGCCGGCAGGCGTCGCGAATGATCTGAAGACTCCGCAGACGGCGCGAACCCCGGTGACCCCCGAGCGCGCCAGCGAGCGATTCAGGCGTAGTCAAACCCTTCGCAGGACCGAAGATTACCGCCTCTGTTACGCCAAGGGTCGGCGCAAGGGCGGTTC
>JBGARM010000011.1:0-20848 GCA_044230215.1 Thermoanaerobaculia bacterium
GACGTCGCCAACCTCCTGCTGCAGATCCTCGACGACGGCACCCTGACCGACTCCTACGGCAATCAGGTGGACTTCAAGAACACCCTGCTGCTGATGACCTCGAATATCGGCTCGAAGCTGGTGCTGCGCGGCGGTCGCATGGGTTTCGGCAGCCAGGACGCCGAGGAGGCCTTCCGCCGGGTGGAGGACGAGATCCTCTCCGAGCTCCGGCGCTCCTTCAGCCCCGAGTTCATCAACCGGGTCGACGAGGTGATCGTCTTCCATCCGCTGGGCGCCGGCGAGCTCGCCGAGATCGTCGGCGAGACGATCCCCGGCTGCGAGGTCACCTTCGCCGCCGGCGCCGGGCCGGACGCGCGCAACTACCGCGTGAGCTGCGACAAGTTCGCCCACGCGTTCCCCGACTTCCGGCTGAAGTGGAACGCGAGGAGCGGCGCGCGCGAGATCTACGAGGCCTACCTCGCCGCCGGTCTGACCCGGCCCGAGTTCGACGGTCCGCGCTACAAGCGCCTGGCGCACATCCGCCAGCTGCTCGAGGCCGGGACGCTGTCGGCCGATCTGCGCTGGACTGGAGCGGCGCAGCCGGTCGCTCCGTGAGGCTCGCCGCGCTGGGCACGGCCGGCTATCTGCCTGCCGCCGGGCGGCAGACGATGTCGTTCCTGCTCGCGACGGACACCGATTCGCTGCTGCTCGACGCCGGCACCGGCGTCGCGCGCCTGCTCGAGCCCGCCGTCGCGGCGCTGCTGCCCGCCGGCCGCCGTCTCGACATCCTCCTCAGCCACTACCACCTCGACCACGTCGTCGGCCTCTCCTACCTGCTCGGACTCGCCGCCGACCGGGCGATCCGCATTCACGCGCCGGCGCCGCCGCTGACGATGTTCGGGCCGGAGGGGATCCGACAGCTGCTTTCGCCGCCGCTCTTTCCTTTGCCGATCGAACGCTGGCCGATGCCGGTCGAGATCTCTCCGTTCAGCGCCGCGGAGCTCACCATCGGCGGCCTCGAGCTCCGCCTGCGCCGGCAGAAGCACCCGGGAGGCTCAGTCGGCGTGCGCATCGGCGACGCGCTCGCCTACGTCACCGACAGCGTCATCGACCCGGCGACGGTCGAGTTCGTGCGCGGTGTGAAGCTCCTCCTGCACGAGGTCTGGCTGACGGCGGAGGAGGCGGCCGAGACCGATCCGGCACCGACCGGCCACTCCGACGCCGGCGCGGTCGCTGACCGGTCGAGGTGCCGGTCGAGGGCGCGGTCTACGAGCTCGAGTGAAAGCCGGCGGCGGCCGCGAGCGCCTCGGGTGTGCCGATGTCGAGGACCCGCCCCGCAGACTCCGGCAGGGCGTCGATCTCGAATCCTTCGGCCAGCGCGCCGATGAAGATGTCGGCGGCGTGCGGCTCGCGGCCGAGACGCAGCGAGCGCGCGTTGAAGCCGTCGGTCCACTTGAGGAGGAAGCGGGTGAAGCGCGGCGTCCAGACGGCGAACGCCCAGGTCCACTTGAGCGTCGTCGCCTCCGGCTTGATCTCGAACCGGCGCACTTTGCCGCGCGGCGACAGGTCCACCAGATCCGCGCCCTGCGGCCGGTCGCACGGCACGAGCGCCAGGGCGAGGTCGCTCTGGTTCTGCTCGCGGTGACGGACGAGACGGGCCAGGAGGTCGCGCGGCTGGACCTGGAGATCGGGGAAACCCAGGGCCGCCATGCGATCGCCGAGGAAGGGGACCGCGCTCGCGAGCGTGAACGGCACGCCGCGCGCCGCCTGTTCGGCGGGGAGCACGCGATAGGCGAGCTCGACGCCGAACTCGCCGCCGTCGCCGAGGCGCTTCGGGATGTCCCATTTGCCCGATCGCAGAAGCACGAGGGCGCGCGCCACGCCGGCGAGGCGGAAGTTGTCGAGCAGATCCTGGCAGGCGATGCGCGCGGACCCTTCGGTGGCAGCGTCCGGTCGCGGCAGGGCGAGGATCTCTTTACTCGGACCCTTGCGCAGGTGGCCCTGCGCGTCGCGGCGGAGCCGCTTCGCCTTGCCGGCGGCGGGAATGAGACCCCAGATCTCGCGCATGCGGCCTCCCTTGCGGTACCCTAACGCATCTTTCCGCCATGTGGGACAACCTACGCGCCGACACGCGGCGCCTGCGCGAGATCAAGAGCAAGCCGGCTCCCTGGTACGTCCTCGAGTCGCTGCTGTTCGAGAACGGCTACCAGGCGGTGGTGCTGCACCGCCTGGCGCACTGGTTCAAGGCCCACGGGGTTCCGGTACTCGGCCCCGCGATCGCGCGCTACAACCTCTTCCTCACCGGCGTCGACATCGCCCCGGCGGCGCGCATCGGACCGGGTCTGCGCATCGCCCACGGCACCGGCATCGTCGTCGGCAACGCGGTCGAGATCGGCAGCGGCTGCCTGCTGATGCACGGCGTCACCCTCGGCGCCCCGACGCTGTCGCGCATCGGCGACATGCCGAGGCTGGGCGACCGCGTCACCGTCGGCGCCCAGGCGAGCGTCATCGGCCCGGTCACGGTCGGCGACGACACCTTCATCGGCGCCCACGCACTGGTGACCGGCGATGTGCCGTCCGGCAGCAAGGTCACGGCGAGGATGGAGCTCGAGATCCGCCCGCGCGGCGCGAGCCCCTCGGTTACCGCCTGAGCCAGCCTCCCGTCGCCTCAGAGCACCTCGGTCGACCAGACGAGGGTGTGACCCCATTCGAAACCGTCGCTGAAGATCGCCGGGTCGGCGCCCGGGTCGCCGGCGCGCTCGTGGGATCCGATGTCGCAGCCGTCGCTGCCGGGGCCGTTGGCGAAAGCGGTATCGATGATGCGCAAGTGGCTGACGGCGTCGCCATAGCCGCGCTGGTCGGCCGGCGAGCCGGTGCAGAATCCCTTGTCGATGAGCGGTGTGCCGGCGACGACCGCCGGGCGATGATCGGGGGCGAAGCCGCCGTTGTCGGCGAGCGCGAGGAGCTGCGGTGCGATCGGCATCGCCGCAGTGCCGACGTAGTCGCTCGCGGAGTTGGGCGTGCCGGCGGCGAAGAACGACTCGGCGCCGGCGTTCGAGCCCAACAGGTTGAAGCCGGAGCTCGTCAAGGTGAGCAGGCTCCCGGCGAGCAGGAAGGCGTCTGTCGAAGGCGCGGCCGAAAGGTCCAGATTTCCGGCAAGGATCGAATTGGCCAGCTCCAGGGTTGCCGTCTGCCCGACATCGATGAAGGCGGCGAGGCCCCCGCCGCCCCCATCCGCGTCACTGTCGCTGTTCGCCAGGTTGGCGGTGACGGTGACATCACGCAGCGCCAGAGAGGTCGGAGCGCCGCTCGCATGGAGGACGATCGCGCCGCCGTAGTCCGCCGCCTCGTTGGCCGAGAAGGTGCTGCGCTCGATACGGAGGCTCGCTCGGGTCAGGCTCAGCCCGCCGCCGCTGCTTGCGGTGGCTCGGTTCCCAGAGAAAGTAGTGCGGTCGACGAGGACCTCGAGCCCCTGCTCGCTCGCCGCGAGTGCGCCGCCGCCGATGGGCCCCAGGCTATCGTTCTCGCGGAACCAGCATTCGTCGAGCTCGACCTTCGAGCCCGACGTAGCGTCGCCATTGATGTAGATGCCGCCGCCCCCGCTGTTGGCCTGGTTGGCGTAGAAGACGACGCGGAAGAGGCTTCCGTTCTGGCCGGTGGCGAGCAAGGCACCGCCGCCGAGGTCCGCGAGGCCGCGCGTCAGGGTGATTTCCTCGACGCCGAGCCAGCGGCCGAGGGCCGGCGGGTCGAAGTTCAGGATCGAATGCAGATCCACGCCGTCGATCGTCAGCAGGTCGGCCCCCGGCCCGCGCACGAGGAGGGTGTCGGTGATGGTCGGCAGGGAGCTCCCGAGCGCGATCGTCGCCCCCTTGGCGAGAGTGAAGACGATCCGGTCGGGCCCGCTCCCGGCCGGACAGTCGTTCCGGGGCAAGTCGGTATTTGCGGCGAGGATCGCCTCGCGCAGCGAGCACTCGCCATCGCCGAGGTCGTCGTCGACGGTTGTGTCGACGGTAATCGTCGCGGCGGAAGCGGCGCCGGAAATCAGGACCACGAGCGCCATACCGAGCCAGGCTGCGGATGAGCGGCATCCCAGGGAAACGAATCCCGTCGTGTTCATTTTCGGTTCTCCTGAATGGATGGCGGCCTCGGCGAGCGAATCTGGACATCTCGCGGTTCACAAAGGCGTCTCTCTCCCCTAGCCGGCTGAAACACTCCTGATTGACTCATATCGATGAGTCGTCCGTACTGCACAGATGAGTAAGAGGCTCCAGGTCCTGCTCGAGGAGGAAGAGCTCCGGGAAGTGCAGCGCGCGGCGCGCCTCGCGCGGGTCAGCGTGGCGGAGTGGGTGCGCTCGGCTCTGCGCGCGGGCCGCGACGCGGCGCCGGCAAGTGCCCCGGAGCGCAAGCTCGCGGTGGTGCGCGCGGCCGCTCGGCACGCTTTCCCGACCGGCGAGGTCGGCGCCATGTTGGCCGAGATCGAGAGCGGTTACGGCGGCGAGGGCGAGTCCTGATCTTCGTCGACTCGAACGTGCCGATGTATCTCGTCGGCGCGGCGCATCCGCACAAAGTGGATGCCCAACGCCGCCTCGAGCGGGCGATCGCCGACGGCGAGCGCTTGGTCACCGACGCCGAGGTCCTGCAGGAGATTTTGCACCGCTACGTCGCGATCGGCCGGCGAGACGCGATTCAGCCGGCCCTGGAGGCGCTGCTGGGGGTCGTCGACGAGGTCTTTCCGGTCGACCTCGAGGCCGTCTTGCGGACGCGCGACATCGTTCTCGCCTATCCGCGCCTCTCGGCACGCGACGCCGTGCACGCCGCGGTGATGGATGCGAGAAAGGTCGCGAAGATCATCACCTTTGACGCCGGTTTCGACGCCTACCCGGGTCTCGAGCGCATCTCCTTATGACGTTGCCGTGGAGTGGGCCGGAGCGGTTCCGGGTGAATTGCGCCGGTCCCTTGAGCCAGAACCTACAATCCACGCCATCGGCGGCGAGCAGATAGACCTTGGCGCCGGGCCCGACGCGCAGCTCGCCGTGTCCTAGGGCGAGCGTCGCGCCGAGCGGAATCTCGCGCACGACAAGCGCATGTTCGATCGCCGCGCCGAGCGCACAGGGATCGAGCGCCGACGGAGTCGGATCGGCGGCGAAGGCGGTCGAAGAAAGAGCCAGCGCGAAGATACCGAAGCGGATGCGAACGTTTATCGAAGCCTCGCGCCTGCAATGTCGAAGCCTGGCTCTAGTCGATTGGGGCGACCGCGGTCCGCACGGAGCCCGCGTCCAGAAACTGGCGCGCTCCCCGCAGGGAGCTGTCGCTCAACCCGTATCGAAGCGAGTGTCCGGATCTGAGGAAAGTCAGAACTCACGGCGACGCGATCCGGCGAGGATCACCTCTCCTGCAGTCTGAAGCAAGGGAGACCGCCATGTTCGAGCCTGCCCAGCCGGCAGTACCGCTCCTCCTCGCGATGCTTGCCGCGCTGTTGGCGCTGTTCGCCGCGGCGAGCGCGACGGGATCGCGCGGACCCGAACGGCGAGAGCCCTGCTGAGGATTCACTGCGCCCTGCCGCGAGGTTCTGGCAGTGGCTAGTATGTCGGCGCAAGCGCCGCGGAAGGAGGCCACACGCTCACTCGCCTGCAATCCCATGCGCGGCCTGACCGCTGCGGGAGCGCTGATTTCATGTGGTACGTTGTTCCTGAATCAGGCACCAATTCGTTCGTGAAGTGGCCTGTGACATGCGGCGAGCGGCAGCGATCACGCGTCCAATTCAATGCTCTGTCTGGACGATCCGCTGCAAGCGCTGCGACGCCGAAGGCTTTTGCCAACAGGGATTCGAGGCAACCGAGAGGAGAGTCAGCTTGGGGATTTCATTGGTTAGACGGAGCGTTCAGCGCCCGGGACGGCGTCGCAGGTTCTGGGCTGCGACCCTGGCAGCGTTGCTGCTGGCATTCGGGCTCGAATCCCTGAGCTATGCGGCAGTGGCAGTCTCCTGCACGGCTAGTCCGATCAAGAACAAGCGATTCGAGTGCGCAATCACCGGAGTTGTGCAGACCGGGCTCTCCGGCCTCGGCGCCTACCGGGACGCGAAGCTCAAGGTCACTTTCACGCATGCGGGCATTCCGTACCCCTACGTCACGTACGCATTCTGGGACGGTGGAGAAGGAACGATTTCGAGTCCGGCGACCTTTCGATTTCGGGCTCGGCTACACGACGCTGGATTTTGGCACTGGCAGACTCTCTGCGTTGCGGGACCGTGCTCAACGATGAGTGGGCTCGGCGCAGACACTGCAAGCGTGGCCTCGCCTGGGGCTCTCGATCCGGCGCTCTACCGCCAAGGACCGCTGACGGTTATACACCTAGGCTATACGGCGACCGCCGGCGGAATCACCAACTACACCCGCAGCCTCTTTCTCATGGGGTCCTACCTCACGCACTACTCCGGGCCCTTCACGTGGGTCGGAGATTCTGCCTGGGCTGCCCCGATGCGTGGCGATCTCGCCTCCTGGAACGCTTACCTCGACTCGCGAGTGGCCCGGGGGTTCACGGTTATTCAAATAGGGCCGGGGCCGTACTGGGCGAACAAGGAGAACTCTCCCAGCCGGCAACCCTTCGAACAGCTTCCGACTACGCAGTGCACTTTCGACCCGCATCTCGAGGAGGCGCTTCCGAACGTCTGTTCGCGGGCGCGCCTCGAGTTCTGGAGCAAGATGGACGCATTTGTCGAGGCGGCGAATGCGAAGGGCTTGGTGATCTTCTTGACCGGCCTGATGGAGCCCGTCGGCGGGCCGTCCGACTGTGACTACAACTGTGGCGTCCCCGGCTTCCCCCCCCGGCCAACCACGATGTTGACGAGACGGGCCCAGAGGACCCCGAAGAAGACCGCTATCCAAACTACGAACCGGCGAAGACCATCGCGCGCTATGTCACTTCCAGGCTGGCGGGAAATCACGTCATCTTCTCGCCTGGTTTCGATGATATTCCAATTCAGAACGACTACCAGACGCTCCCCGGGGGCATTCACCAGAACATCCCTGGCCTCATCAATGCGGTCGGCGCGGAAATCCGCGCCACGGCGAGCCCTGATGGCTGGGGCCGGCCCCTGATAGCCAACCACTGGGGCACGGCGAGCGCCGGCCAGATGCAATCGATTCAGTCGCAGGCGTGGCTGAACTTTCAGATGGTCCAGAGTGGGGCGAGGCTGGACTATCCCGCCAACGGAGCTCCGCTCGACAAGGAGGTTCAGCAGATCGAGGAAGTGACCAAACGGGCGAGAGAAATTCCTGCGGCGGTCCTGAACACGACGCTTGCCGGCAAGGCGGTCCTGCTCGGTGAGTCGATCTATGACGAAGGAGAGCCCATCACAGGAAGTGTCTCTGCAGGCAGGACCTACCATCGAAACGCTTTTCGCTCGCGCCAGACAGGCTATCTCGGGTGGATGAACGGCTCCTTCGGATTCACCGTCGGGGTCGGCGGCGTCTGGGACTGGAACCTCTGTGCTCAGACACAGAAGCCCGTGCACTGCACCGATCACGGGGTGCGAAATCCTGCCTACGATGAGGTCGTCGAACCTCCGGCTCCTGAAGTTCAGGTGCAGAAGCCCGCGACCCTCCAAACCGAGATCATGGGCCGTGAGATGCGACTTGTGGGGCCGAGTGCGTACGACCTCGCGTTTCCGCGCGAGCAATGTCGCATTGTCTATCCTGAGACCGTTTATCCTGAGCCCGTTAGCCAGTCAAGAAAGATGGCCTTGTTTCGCGACCAGCGCAGGATCCGTGCCTACCTTCCCCAGAACGAGTTCATCGTCATCAAGTGGTCCGGGCTGATGGGAGATTCCGCTTCGGCGAGTTGGCTCGATCCGAGGACGGGAGTCACGTCCACGCCAGTCGTTCGGAAATTTCTCAAGTGCGATGGGCCTTTGCAGACGAGCTGCAATCTGAACAAGGCCTATTGCAACGACCACCAGTCGAGCTGCGAGCGCTGTGGCACCCTGCAGCAGGCTCTGCCGGAATGCGGGGCGACGGCGGGTTCCCCCCCCGGCAACGTTGTGTGCGCGTACCAGAATCCGATACCGATGACCACCGCTCTCGGCAGCAGTGACATGGTTCTCAAAATCGACCAGTTTCCCGCCTATGCCTCCGGATGGGCAGGCAGTTCCACGCGACGATTGCAGGCAGAGGTCGAGAAGTCCGGCACCAAGAGCGACAAGCAGCCGATCGGGGTCGAGATCGCAGTTTTCGAAGAGGATGGAACCCGCATCGTTTCGGGTGTGCGTGTGAGCGACGACCTCGTGGCGGTCGCGCCTTCGGCTCCGGCTGCGGCACGAGACGGATCCGGAGGGTTTGCGGTCGTTTGGCTGGACGACCAGAACGGCGACGGAAACCGCGAGGTCTACCTGCGATGGGTCGACGCGCAAGGGAATCCGATCGGTGATCCTGTCGGCATTTCCTCCAGCATCTCCTCTAGCCATTCTGAAGACTACGCCTTTCCGCAGATCGCCATGCAGTCCAACGGCAACGCGGTCATCGTCTCGCAGCGGCGGGCCGAAGGTACGTTCGCCGTTGTCGCCTGGGCGATCGACCGGTTGGCGCCGGAGGTCGGGGTGGCGATCGACGTCGCCGAAGGTGACCCGTTCGAGACGTCGTGGCCCCTCGTGGCCAGCACTCCGGAAGGCCTGTATTCCATTGCCTGGACCGAACCGGACACGGAAACGAAGCGCCAGAGTCTCGTCGCTACAGTTTTCGACAGCCAACTCCAGCCTGTTTCCGGCGAGATCACGGTCAGCGATGGAGCTGCGGATCTCGTCTTCCCGATCCGCATGTACTCTTCCGCGGAGGGCCTGGTCACTGTGGAGTGGGAGGCGCTGGGAGGAGAGGCCCCGGGAAGGCAGATGCAAGCGGCGTTCAGCGCGGCAACCGGTGAAATGACGGAAAGCGAGGTCGTCCTTGCGCTCCACGCCGCGGACGATCCGATGCCAGAAGTCGAACCCGACTGGTCGGAGCCCCTGTGGGGGCACTGAGGCTCGCTCTCGCGAGTGCAGGATCGCTCCTGTGCGTCGCGGTCGCGCAGGGGCAGAGCCCCATTTTGCTCGATCGACGGGTGCATTCGCCCAGTGGGACGTTTGAACTCTGGCCCTCGATCGCCCTCGACCTTTATGGCCGGTCGCTGGTCGCCTGGGAGTCCAACGCCGACGGCACAATTCTTTTCCGGGCTTTCGACGAGCATGGCGATCCGGTGGCCGATCAGGTGGTCGCGAACACACCGGCAAACAACTACAGGACAGTAGTTGGCCTGAGTACCGAGCGCAACGGGAGAGCGGTCATCAGCTGGGGCGGCGCCGGGGAGCTCGGTCCTGATTCCGCGGGACCCTACGCGCGCTGTCTCGAAACTGGATCCCAACTGGCCTGTGAAGTCTTCGCGGTTGCACGGCAGGGTTTGGGATTGAGCGGGGACGCTCCTTCGGTGGACTTGCGAAGCGACGGGACCATGGCTTTCGCTTGGTATATCTCTGCTGGAGGCGCACCAGCCCCGCGGGTGGGTGGCGCTTTCTTTTCGCCTGCGGGAGACCCACTGGGACAGACATTCCAGGTCGACGGAGAGTTCGATACGCAGACGGAGGCGAGGAGCTCGCCGCGCGTCGCCGCCCTCGGTCCCGACCGGATGGTGGTCGTCTGGTCCGAAGTCGGTGCCGACTCTAGCGGCCATGGTGTCCAGGGGCAGCTGTTTTCCGGCCAGGGTCTGCCTCTCGGCCCGCCCTTTGTCCTCTCGACTTTCGAGTTCGGCGATCAGGTGGCGCCGGATGTCGCGGCCAGCGAAGATGGCCGGTTCGTCACGGTCTGGGAGAGCTGGGGCCAGGACGGCTCCGATCAGGGAATCTATGGCCAGCGATTCACCGCGGACGGCGTCAAGGTCGGGGGAGAGTTTCAGGTCAGCTCGTCCGCGCCGACCGGACAGTCCGACCCGTCGGTCGACATGGACTCGGGCGGCAGATTCGCGGTCTCCTGGAGCAGCCATCAGGAACCCGCCGACGGAAACAAGGAGATCTTCGCTCGCGCCTACGCCGCCGACGGCGTGGCGATCGGCCCGCAGGTCTGGGTGACTCAGGCCGGTTCCCCCGGTGACGAACAGGAGCAGAGCGATGTGGCCATTTCGGATTCCGGCATCCTGGCGGTCGCCTACGAGAGTTATCGCCACGACCCGGAGACCGGCCAGGACTCCAAGGACATTCTGGCTAGCTGGTTCACTCTCCCCTGCTCACCTGATCCTGAGACCCTCTGCCTGGGTGAAGGGCGCTTTCGGATGCGCGCCTTCTGGCGCGACTATGCCGGTCGGTCCGGCAGGGGGCAGATGCTCCCGCTGACAGATGGGTCGGGCGGATTCTGGTTCTTCTCGGGAGACAATTTCGAGCTCTTGGCCAAAATCGTCGACGGCTGCAGCTACAACGGGAACTTCTGGTTCTTCGCCGCAGGATTAACCGACGTGCAAGTCGAGGTGCTCGTCGAGGACAGCTGGACCGGAACCGTGTCCGTATTCGAGAGCTTGCTCGGTACTCCCTTTGCACCGATTCAAACGATCGACAGCTTTCCGACTTGCGGCGCCCAGCCGCGCCCGACTTCGTACCTTCGGGAACCCCTGCCGACGGGCGCTGGGTTGACCGTCCTCAGCAGCTGCACCAGTGGCGGGACCGCCATCTGTCTGCAGGACGGGCGGTTTTCCGTGAGCGTTCATTGGAGCGATTTTGCTGGACGGTCGGGAGAAGCCACCGGATTCGCGGTCGGAGAGGACAGCGCCCTCTTCACCTTCTTCTCGAGCGACAACATCGAGATCGCCGCCAAGGTCGTCGACGGCTGCTCCTTCAATGAGCGCTTCTGGGTCTATCTCTCGGGGCTGACCAACGTCGAGGTGCGGACGACGATCGTGGATACGAGCACCGGCGCGAGCTGGTCCCGGACGAACTCCCTGGGTCACGCCTTTTCGCCGATCTTCGACACTTCAGCGTTCGACACGTGCGCCATCGAGGCGAGCCGAGCTCGCTGACCCGCTGCGAGGAGTCGACCGGGAGGCGCGTGGGCGTGTCGCCGCACTGTTCACCCCTCTCAGCCGCGCTTCACAGCGCCGCGAGAGCAGGCGAGAGAGGCGGGCTACTCAGCCGCAGCCAGGAGATCCGCCGCGACCAGGGCTGCCGTCGCTTCGCGCAGGCTTTCAAGCGGTATCCGCGAGCGCTCGGCGATGTCGTCGAGGGAATGGTCGCCGTCCGACAGATTGAGCATCCACAGGATGGCGAGCTCGCGCTCGCGGCCGGCGTCGTCGCCGCCGATCAAACGGTAGAGGCCGCGGCGGCCGAGCTGCGGCTCGCCCTCGGGGGCGAGATTGCGGAAGCACTCGCGGCTCTCGAGGCCGTCGACGACCGCTTCGAGCACGCCGACCGCCCCGGCGAGCGCCTCGGGGCGGATCAGGTCGAGATTGTCGGCCGAGGTGTGGTACTCGGGATAGCGGCCGTAGGGCGTGCGCGAGAAGCACCCCGCCTCGAGGCCGATGCCCGGCGAGTTGTACTGGCGCTCGTCGTAGCCGAACGGCACGAACGGTTCGACGGCCAGTTCCTCGCCCAGCCGGGCGCAGGCGCGCGCCACTTCGCGATCGATCGGCGCGTCACCGCTGCGCGACTTCTTGTAGTGGAAGGCACCCGGTGCTCCCAGCCCGGCGAGGACGAGAGTGTGCCGGATCCGCGCCAGGTGCTTGCGGTTCGTCGCCAGCCAGGCGATGGCGCCGATCGTGCCGGGCAGGAAGACAAAGCGGTAGGAGAGCCGCCGCCGGGGGCGCGCCGCGAGGCGCGCCGCGAGCTCCGCCGCCACCACCATGCCGGAAAGATTGTCGTTGGCGAGCGACGGGTGGCAGCAGTGGGTCGACAGCAGCACCTCCTCGGCCGACTCGCCGGGCAGGGCGAGCTCGCCGAAAGTCAGGCTGCCGTCGAAGAGCTCGCTCGCGACCACGACGTCGTAATCGCCCGAAGGCAGCGACTCGACGAGGCGATGGGGGAGGCAGAAGCCCCACTGCTCCTTGTAGTAGCTGGTGCGATACGGAATCAGGTCGGGCTGGCCGGGCAGGGTGAAGAGGTGCCGCTTCAGCTCGGCAAGGTCGACCGTGCCGCGAAACGGCGCGCTGTAACCCAGGATCTGCAGGTTGTGGCCGGCGGCGTCGGCGATTCGCCGGCCGTCGGGGGCGGTGATGTGCGCCTCGCGGAGGCGCCATTCGCGCGGCACCGTCCAGTCGAAGACCGGCGTACCGGTCGGGATCTCGTGGACCCTGAGCGCGACCCGCTCGCCGAGGATCGCCAGACTCTGGCGGACGCCGTCGCCGGTGAGGCTGCGCGGAATCGGGAAGAGCCGCGCGGCGAGGGCGTGCAGCTCGGCGCCGGTCATGGCGCGGGCGCGACGGGGGGCAGCGGGCCGATCCTCGAGGCCGCGTGCGAGAATCACCCGCACCGGCTCGGGCAGGACGATGCCGAAGGCCGGATCGTCCCAGCGCACGCCGCGCGCCGCCTCCGGCGCGTAGAACTCTGACATCGCGTAGTGCACTTCGCAGTCGTCGCTGAGGGTGAGGAAGCCGTGCGCCACGCCGGGCGGGATGTAGACCGCGTTCCGCATTTCGGCCGAGAGCTCGATCGCCAGGTGCTGGCGAAAGATGTGCGACTCGGGCCGCAGATCGACCAGCAGGTCGTAGACCGTGCCGCGCACGCAGCGCACGAGCTTGGCCTCGCCGTGCGGCGCGGCCTGAAAGTGCAGGCCGCGCAGCGTCCCGCGCTGCGGATTGAAAGAGAGGCTGGTCTGCACCAGGCGGCTCTCGAGCCCGGCGGCGGCGAACTCGCGGGCGCAGAAGGTGCGGGCGAAGAATCCCCGGTCGTCGCCTGCCGGCTCGATCTCGACGAGGAAGGCGCCCGGGATTCCGAGGCGGACGAGCCTCACAGCAGCTCCACCCCGGGGATCGCCACCAGGAAGCGCCCGCCCCAGTCGCGGATTGCCGCCATCTGTGTCGCGATCTCGGCGCTCAAGTTCCACGGCAGGATGAGGACGAAGTCCGGCCGGGTCTCGAAGATCGCCTCCGGGGCGCGGATGGGGATGCGCGTTCCCGGCAGGAAGAGCCCCTGCTTGTGCGGGCTGCGATCGACGGTGTAGTCGAGGAAGTCGCCGCGCACGCCGCAGTAGTTGAGCAGCGTGTTGCCTTTGGCCGGCGCGCCGTAGCCGACGATCGTCTTGCCGGCGCGCTTCTCGCGGATCAGGAAGTCGAGCAGCGCCCGCTTGGTTTCCCGCACCCGCTCGGAGTAGCCCGCATAGTAGGCCAGGCTCTCGACACCCGCCGAGCGCTCGCGCGCCAGGAGGTCCGCGACCCGGGGCGTCCGGGGACCGGAGATCTCTCCCGCGGCGGTCCGGTGGCGGGCGAAGATCCGCAGGCTCCCGCCGTGCGTCGCGAGCTCCTCGACGTCGAACAGCTCGAGACCGTGAGCGGCGAAGACGCGCTCGACGGCGACGAACGAGAAGTAGGAGTAGTGCTCGTGGTAGATGGTGTCGAACTGGTTGCCGTCGATCATCCGCACGAGGTGCGGGAACTCCATCGTCAGGACACCCTCGGGCTTGAGCAGCAGCGCGAGTCCGCCGACGAAATCGTCGAGATCGGGCACGTGGGCGAGAACGTTGTTGCCGAGCAGCAGGTCGGCGGCGAAACCTCGCGCCGCGAGATCGCGGGCGGCGTCACGGCCGAAGAAGCGCACCTCGGTCGGGATGCCGATCTTGCGCGCCGCCTCCGCCACGTTCGCCGCCGGCTCGACGCCGAGCACCGGAATGCCGCGCTCGACGAAGTTCTTGAGCAGGTAGCCGTCGTTCGAGGCGATCTCGACCACCCGGCTGTGGGTCCCGAGCCCGAAGCGCGGCACCATGGCGTCGACATAGGCCCGCGCGTGCTCGAGCCAGCTGGTGGAGAAGGAGGAGAAATAGGCGTAGTCGCTGAAGATCTCCTGCGGCGTCGCGCATTCGGGCAGCTGGCAGAGCCAGCAGCGCTCGCAGACGTAGACGCACAGCGGCAGGAAGAGCTCCGCCCGGGCGAGGGCGGCCGACGACAGATAGGAGTTGGCGAGCGGCGAGCTGCCGAGATCGACCATCACGCGGTCGAGCGGCGCGCCGCAGGAGCGGCAGACGAGGTCCTGCGCAGGAGTAGTCATGGTCTGGGTCGGGATTCCTGGGTCTTTCGCCGCCGGGGCGAACTCTAGCAAAGCAGGGCCCCCAGGCCGCCCGCCCGCGGAGGGCGTGTTATCTTTTGGGCGCTTCGAGTCTTTCAGCCATCGCCACGATGCCCCTCGATCCCGAACTGCTCGCCATTCTGGTCTGCCCGAAGTGCCGAGCCGCGCTCGAACGGGTGGCTCTGCCCGAGGCGCTCCGCCGGACGCTCGTGGATCGTTACCGCGAGCACTTCCGCGACGAGCTGCCGGTCGTCGAGGAGGGGCTGCTCTGCCGCCAGTCGCAGCTCGTCTATCCGATCGTCTCCGACATCCCGGTCATGCTCGTGGACGAAGCCCTGCCTGCTTCGGTGCTCGCCCGCTAGGGCGCCGGGTCCACTTCCACCGTGGGGTTCCCTGCTCCGCTCCGGCTCGCCCCCTGGAACGCGGCGACGCGCGAGCGACTGCGTTTCGGCCTCTACGCCGCGCACCTGCTGACGCTGTTCGGCATCGCGCTGTCGAACGTCGCGCTCGGGTTTGCCCTGCTCGCCTTTCCGGCGCTCCGCCAGCCGGCGGATCGGGCCTTTCGCCGCGCCCGGCCCCTGCTCCTCGCGGCGCTGGTCTATGCCGGCCTGCTGCTGATCGCGATGGTCTTCTCGCAGGATCCCGCGACCAGCTTCGAGGCGTTGCGCGAGCTCTTCACGCTCGCCGCGCTGCCGCTCGCCATCGGGTCGATCGCCGGCGAACGGCGGCTGCGCTGGCTCTTCGACGCCGCGATCCTCGCCGCGGCGCTGGCGGCGGCCTCCGGCCTCGCCCAGTTCTGGATCGGCTTCGGCGACCTCGACCGGCGGATTCGCGGGCCGTTCCCGCATGTCATGACGTTCTCGGGGGTCCTGCTGCTGGTCGATCTGCTGCTGATCGCCCGCCTGGTGTACCGGCCGCGGCTCGCGCCGGCCGACTCCGCGAGGTGGCGCGGGCTCGCCGCACCCTGGCTCGCGTGGACCGCGCTGGTCCTGATCAACCTGGCGCTCGTCGGTTCGCTCACCCGCAACGCCTGGATCGGGCTCGCGTTCGGCGGCGGCTGGCTCCTCTGGGTGCGCCGCCGGCGCCTGCTCCTCTGGGTGCTGCCGCTGGCGGCGGCCTTCGTCGTTCTCGCCCCGGTGCCGATTCTCGCCCGCGCGCTTTCGGTCACCAACCTCTCGGACGAATCGAGCTACGACCGCCTGTGCATGCTCGAGGCCGGCGTCCGCATGGTCGCGGAGCACCCGCTGTTCGGCATCGGCCCGAACATGGTGGAGCGTCTCTACCCGATCTATCGTCACACCAGCGCCGCGCGGCTCAACGTGCCGCATCTGCACGACAGTTACGCCCAGCTCGCCGCCGAGCGCGGCCTGCCGGCGCTCGCGAGCTACCTGGCGCTGCTCGCGGTGGCGCTCTTGCGCGCCCGCCGCGGCTATCGGGCCGAGCGCACCGCGGACGGGGCCGGCCCGCGCGCCGACCTCTGGCTCGGCGTCACGGCGGCGCTGATCGCCTTTTCGGTCGCCGGCCTGTTCGAGAACAACTGGGGCGACACCGAGGTGCAACGGGTCGCGCTCCTGCTGCTCGCGGCTCCGTTCTGCCTCGAGATCGCCGATTCAGGGTCCAAGGGGGGGGAGTGAGCGAAGGCGCCGACTTCTTCCGCTTCCTCGCCGAGAGCCGCGCCGCGGCCGACGCCGAGCTCGATCGCCTGCTGCCGGCTGCGAGCCAGGCGCCGCAGCGTCTGCACGAGGCGATGCGCTACAGCGTCCTCGGCGGCGGCAAGCGCCTGCGGCCGGCCCTGGTGCTCCTCGCGGGCAGGACGTTCGGGGCGCCGACTCCGGTTCTCCTCGCCGGCGCCGCCGCGATCGAGATGGTGCACACCTACAGCCTGGTGCACGACGATCTCCCGGCGCTCGACGACGACGACCTGCGACGCGGCCGGCCGACGTTGCACAAGCGGTTCGACGAGGCGACGGCGATCCTCGCCGGCGACGCTCTCCTCACCCTCGGACTCGCGACCCTGGCGGCGGAGCCGCAGGCGGCGCCGGGAGAGCTCAGGGCGCGCGCCGTGGCCCTGATCGGCACGGCGATCGGCAGTTGCGGGATGATCGGCGGCCAGGTCGAGGATCTCGCCGCCGAGTCGGGCTGGGCGCCGGGGGAGGCCGCTGCCGCGGCGCTCGACCGCATTCATCGCGGCAAGACCGGCGCCCTGCTCACCGCGAGCCTCCGGCTGGGAGGCCTCTACGCCGCGGTAACTCCGGCGGAAGATCTGATTCTGCGCGACTTAGGCGAGGCGATCGGACTGCTGTTCCAGGTCCGCGATGATATTCTCGACGTCGAAGGGAGCGCTTCCGCCCTCGGCAAGACGCCTGGAAAGGACGCCGCCGCGAGCAAGCTCACCTATCCCGCGCTCTACGGGCTCGACAGGAGCCGCGAGCGCCTGCAGGAACTCGGTCAGGAAGCGATGGACCGGATTGCCGATTTGCCGCGCGATCGCGGGCTCTGGGAGCAGTTGATCTCCTGTCTCGATCGTCGCGGTTCCTGAGGCATTTCCGGAGGCTCCGGGCAGCGCGCCCGGAGCCGATCTCGAGGAGCACCCCGGAGAACCCATGAACCTACTCGATCGCGTCTCCAACCCGCATGAGCTCCGGCGGCTCTCCCGCGAGGAGCTGCCGCAGCTCGCCGACGAATTGCGCGACGAGATCGTCAGCGCGGTGTCGGAGACCGGCGGCCACTTCTCGTCGAACCTGGGCACGGTCGAATTGACGATCGCGCTGCACTACCTGTTCGATACTCCGCGCGACCTGCTGGTCTGGGACGTCGGGCATCAGACCTATCCGCACAAGATCCTCACCGGGCGGCGCGACCGGATGTCGACCCTGCGGCAGTTCGGCGGGCTCTCCGGCTTCTGCCTGCGCAGCGAGTCCGAGTACGACGTCGTCGCCGCCGGGCATGCCTCGACATCGATCTCCGCCGCGCTCGGCCTCGCCGTGGCGCGCGACCTGCGCCAGGAGTCGCACGAGGTCGTCGCGGTGATCGGCGACGGCTCGATGACCGCCGGCATGGCGTTCGAGGCGATGAACCAGGCTGGCCATCTGGGCACGAAGATGATCGTCATCCTGAACGACAACTCGATGTCGATCTCGCCCTCGGTCGGCGCGTTGACCAAGTACCTCGAAGCTTTGATGGCCGGCCGTCACTACTCCAAGCTCAAGGACGACATCAAGAAGGTGCTGCACAAGATCCCCGGCATCGGCGACCCGATGGTCGAGGTGGCGAAGGGGCTCGAGGAGGGCCTGCGGCAGATCTTCACTCCCGGGACGCTGTTCGAGGAGTTGGGTTTCCGCTATGTCGGCCCGGTGAACGGCCACTCGATTCCCGCCCTGCTCGAGGCGATCGAGAGCGCCAAGGCGATCGACGGCCCGGTGCTGCTCCACTGCATCACCCAGAAGGGCAAGGGCTACAAGTACGCCGAGGACGAACCGGTCGAGTACCACGGCCCGTCGCCGTTCGATCCCGTCGCCGGGATCCAGAAGGGCAAGCCCGGCGCGGCCCCCTCCTATACCGCGATCTTCGGCAAGACGGTCGTCCGGCTCGCCGAGCATGACCCGCGCATCGTCGCGATCACGGCGTCGATGCCCGACGGCACGGGTCTCATTCCGTTCGCCGAACAGTTCCCCGAGCGCTTCCTCAACACCGGCATCGCCGAGCAGCATTCGGTGACCCTCGCCGGCGGGCTGGCGCTCGGCGGAATACGGCCGGTCGTCGCGATCTACTCGACCTTCCTGCAGCGCGGCTTCGACCAAATCTTCCACGACGTCTGCCTCATGGACCTGCCGGTCACCTTCGCCCTCGATCGCGGCGGCATCGCCGGCAACGACGGCTGGACGCACCACGGTCTTTTCGACTTCGCCTACTTCCGGATGTTCCCGAACACGATCGTCATGGCGCCGAAGGACGAGAACGAGCTCCAGCACATGCTGGCCACGGCGGTCGAGCAGCCCCATCCGACGGCGGTGCGGTACCCGCGCGGCAACGGCATCGGCGTGGCCTTAGACGCCGAGTTCCGCCAGCTGCCCATCGGCAAGGCGGAGGTGCTGCGGCGCGGGCGGCACGGACTGGTCTGGGCGGTCGGCTCGACGGTCTACCCGGCGCTCGAGGCGATCGAACGGCTGGCGAAGGAGGGGCTGGAGATCACGCTGGTGAACGCCCGCTTCGTCAAGCCGCTCGACCGCGAGCTCCTGGCGCTGCAGATCGAGCAGGCGAGCCAACTCGAAGGGGGCGCGCGCCTGGCGACGGTCGAAGAGCACTCGCTCGCGGGCGGTTTCGGCAGCGCGGTCCTCGAGGCGCTGTCGGAGATGGAGCTCGCCGGAGTGACGACGCTCGCCATCGGAGTGCCGGACAAGTTCGTTCCCCACGGCTCCCAGGAAGTCCTGCGCAAGATGCTCGGACTCGACGCCGAGGGCCTCTATTTCCGCTTCCGGAGCTTCTTTGCCAAGTCGGCCGGCGCGCGCGAAAGGCGCGGCGCGGCAGGCGACGGCTCGCAGGGCGCGGTCTCTCCCCAGGGCGGGGAAGCCGAGGCGTCGGCAACCAGGGGTGCGAGCGGTGCGTCTCGACCAGCTACTGGTTGAACGCGGCCTCTTCGCCACCCGCGAGAAGGCGCGGCGCGCGGTGATGGCCGGTCAGGTGGGCGTCAACGGCGTGCGGGTGGACAAGCCCGGCAGCCCGATGCGGGACGACGTGCAGCTCGCGCTGACCGGCCAGGCGGAGCCCTTCGTCTCGCGCGCCGGCGGCAAGCTCGCCGCCGCCCTCGAGCATTTCGCGGTCGATCCGGCAGGCTGGCGCTGCCTCGACGTCGGCGCCTCGACCGGCGGCTTCACGGATTGTCTCCTGCAGCGCGGCGCCGCGCACGTCACCGCGATCGACGTCGGCTACGGCCTGCTCGATCTCAAGGTGCGCAACGACCCGCGCGTCGAGGTGCGCGAGCGCATCAACGCGCGCTATCTCGCCGCCGACGCTTTCGACCGGCCGTTCGATCTCGTCGTCGTCGACGTATCCTTCATCTCGCTGTCCAAGGTGGTGCCGGCGCTGGTGCCGCATCTCGCTGCGGGGGGGCTGCTGCTGCCGCTGATCAAGCCGCAGTTCGAGGTCGGCCGCGGCGGGGTAGGGAAGGGAGGCCTGGTGCGCGACGAGGCGCTTCGCCAGTCGACGATCGAGCTGCGCGCCCGTGAGCTCGCGGCCCTCGGGCTCGAGCTCGTCGGCACCTACGACTCGCCGGTCGCCGGCGCCGAGGGCAATCGCGAGGCGTTCGCCCTGCTGCGCCGGCCGCTCGCGGCGAGCGCGCTCGCGCCGGCCGGAGAGCCTTCATGATCGAGCCGCGCGGGGCGCGCCGGGTCGGAGTGGTCGCCAAGGCCGCCAGCGCGGACGCCGCCGGGGTCGCCCGCGAGCTGGTCGAGTGGCTCGGCCGGCGCGGGCTCGAGGTGCTCGTCGAGCCGCGCACCGCCCGCGAGAGCGGTCGGGCGGGGGACGGGCCGCTGGTCGAAGGGGTGCGCTGCGATCTCGTCGTCGTCCTCGGCGGCGATGGGACGCTCCTCTCCGTGGCGCGCAAGGCCGCCGGCGGACCGCCGATCCTGGGGGTCAATCTCGGCCACCTCGGATTCCTCACCGAGGTGGCGCGCGCCGAGCTCTATCCGGCGCTCATCGAGGTCCTCGCCGGCCACTATGCGGTCGAGCCGCGCTCGCTTCTCGAGGTCGAACAGACCAAGGCAGGCGGCGACCGTTCGACCTTCCGGGCTCTGAACGACCTCGTGCTGGCGAAGAGCGCGCTGTCGCGGATGATCGAGCTGCTGCTGTCGGTCGACGGCCGCCTGGTGGCGCGCTATCGCGCCGACGGCCTGGTGGTGTCGACACCGACCGGGTCGACGGCCTACAACCTCTCGGCCGGCGGCCCGATTCTGCACCCGCTGCTGCCGGTGTCGGTGCTGACGCCGATCTGCCCGCACACGCTGACGCTCCGGCCGCTGGTGGTGCCGGACACCAGCATCATCGAAGTCGAAATCGAAGCGCGGGAGGACGCCCCCGAGTCGCGCGCCGACCGGGTCTATCTCACGGTCGACGGTCAGGAGGGGAGTGAGATCGGTTTCGGCGACCGGATCCGTGTGACGCGCGCCGCCCAGCCCGCTTACCTGGTGCGCACCGGCGAGCGCAGCTCGATCTTCGAAGGGCTCCGCAACAAGCTGCACTGGGGAGAGTAGCGGCCCGTGGTCTGGCTGCGGATCCGCCGCTGGGTCGTCCGCCCGTTCTTCTGGTCGCTCGCCGCGGCCGCCTTCGTACTGCTCTGCCTGCGGGCGTTCCTGTCCTCCGATTTCGCCCGCGAGCGGATCGCCGTCCGGCTCGAGCAACAGCTGTCGCAGATCGTGCATCGGCAGGTGCGGCTGGGGCGGCTCGACTTCGAGCTCCTGCCCTTCGCCCTGCGCATCGAGGACTTCTCGATCTCGGGTCCAACTCCCGCGGATCCGCTGCTGCTGACGATTCGCCGCTTGCGGGTGGATGCCGATCTCGACGCCCTGCAGCGCGACCTGCTCGATCTGCAGACGGTCTCGGCCCAGGGCGTGCGGGTGCACATCGAGCTCTATCCCGACGGCAGCGACAACC
>JBGARM010000120.1:0-8507 GCA_044230215.1 Thermoanaerobaculia bacterium
GGTCTCGATCCCGGACCTGGCGGAGCGCAACGCGGCAGCGACCGCGACCGTCGAATTGCCGAGGCTCGAGACGATTCCGGCACCGGTGATGACGGCTCGGTTCAAGGGATCGGGCGCCCGCCGAAGCTATGGATGGACCGGTGAGCCGGCGTCGCGCGCGGCGAGCTTGGCGGCGATGAGGCGCTCGAGATCGCCGACGCAGAGCAGACCGACGACCTCTTCGTCCGTGACTTCGACGTCGAACTCCTCTTCGAGGGCCATCAGGAGGCTGACGGCGTCGAGCGAGGAGAGCCCGAGGTCCTCGCGTAGCCGTGCCTCCGTGCCGAGGCGAGCGAGATCCACGCCCTCCTCGAGGAGGGGCGCGAGGTGGCGGTCGATGGTGTCGCGAACGGGAATCGGCATCAGATGGGGGCTCGAAGGCCCGGCGATGATACCCCAGGGCGAACGCCGCGCCGGCGATGCTCCCTGCCATCGGGCCGACGCCGACGCGGCGACGGATCGCTCACGCCACCCTGCGAAACGGCCTCGCGTCCGCTACGGCTTCTTGCGGGTGGCGAGGTAGTCGGCGGCGCTGGTCGGGCCGAGGACGAAGGTGTCGGTGTGCTCGGCGATGTACTTGCGGAAGCTCAGGAAGAAGTCGGCGCCGGAAGGCAGCCCGAGCTTCTTCCATGCGTCGCCCAGGGCGGCGGACTTCTCGGGCGGAATCTCCGCCGGCTGGATGAGCATGAAATCCCAGCTTGCGCCGTCGCTGTGGACATAGAGCTGGCGCGGCGGCAGGCCCGCCAACCGGTTCGCTTCATCGTAGGAGGCGATCGCCTCGAGGAATGCCTGATGTTCGCCGGGCGCGATGCGGTAGATCTCGACCAGCATCCGCTGCGGCTCGGGAGCGGGCTCGGCGGCGAACGCGGACGCCGCGGCAAGGGTGGCGCCGGTCAGGCAGGCGAGCAGTGCGACGATTCTCTTGCGCATCGGACGGTCTCCTCGGGTGGTGAAGGGAAGGGGTGCCCGGCGTCTCAAGGAACGGAGTCGCCGAGGACGAGCGCGCGGCTCTCGCGGCCGGCGCGGGCGTGGAGCACGCTCAGCGAGAGCTTCGCGCCGGCGGGTGCGGCGACGATCCAATCCGCGACCGCGCGATCCGGAGTGCCCGGGGAGTAGCCCCACCAGGTCGCAGTGGAGCGCTGGGCGATGCGGCCCTGGAGCTCGCCCAGGGCGCGACGGGAAGAGCCCTCGACGAGACGCGCCCCGGGCGGCAGCGCAAGCTCGGCGAAGACGCCGCGGCTGACCTGCTGGTCGAGCGCCTTCTGCGCGCCGTTGGTCGGCAGGAAGCCCTGGTTCTCCACCACCAGCCGCACCCGCCAGAGGTCGGCGCCGATCGCCTCGGCGTTGAGGGAGCGAATGGCCAGGCGCGGCGTGGTGAGTCCAAGGTAGAGGAGCCACTCGCTGTGCGGCGCGACCTCCTTCTCGAGGCGATCGAACGGGATGTTGTACCAGTAGCGCACCAGGTCGAAGCCGCCGATCTCGACCTCCCCCAGCTGCGGATGCCGGAACCTGCGCCACGGCACGAAGCCGTCGCCTCCCAGCTCCCGGTCGCTCCAGCGCAGCAGAGCTACCTCGTCGGCGACCGGATGGAAACCCCAGAGCCAGGCCGAGGCGGTGGTTCCGGCGAGCGAGATCCCCGCCGCCCGCAGCGGATCCCAGAACTCGGTGATGAACGAGAGGATGCCGCGCTGATCGTAGAGCCAGCCGAAGGCGCTCGGCAGATAGCTCTCGTTCTCCTTGCTGCGCAGATCGAGGTACGACATGGCGCGGTAGCCGGTGAGCTCGGCCGCCTTGCCGGCGAGCGTCTCGTAGGTCCGCCGGTCGGCATCGGGGAGGCGCTCGACGAGATTGACCGGCGGCGTCAGCACCAGGCCGCCGAAGGTGTGGCAGGTGACGTGCGCGACGATGTTGGGTCGCGCCGCGATCGCCGCGACGTAGGCGGCGATCTCGGGCTCCGAAGTCGGGTACGGCCCGGCGGTTCGTCCGCGCGGGCTGTCGCGGAGATCGGCGGGGAAGTTCGATCCCAGGTCGAGCGGCTCGGCGGCCGGCGGGTCGGCGATGGTCTCGCCGTCGTAGCCCTCGATGTCGCCCTCCGGCAGGACGCGCCAGAAGTCGCCCGACGTCTCGTCGGGGGCGCGCGGGACGAGCAGCCGGCGGTCGGCGGGATACTCCTTCCACGGCCCGTTCGGGTCGCGCAGGCGCATGAAGACCGCGCGGCCGTCGCCGTCGAGGTCGCGGGTGTGGATGCCGCTCTCCGGCGGTCCGGGCGGGTAGGGACGCGCGACCGAGCGGATGAATCTCCCCTGCGCCAGGGTCGCCTCGACGCCGTCGGGCGTGAGCCGCGGCAGCACGTAGACGGCGCGGCTCTCGAGCAGCGTGGTGACGCGCGGGTCGCTGCCGAAGCCGGCGAGCAGCCGGTGCACGAAGTGCAGCGCGGCGACGCCGCCGCCCCATTCGGTGGCGTGCATGTTGCCGTCGACGACGATCGCCGGCTTGGCGTCGGCCGGGCCGGTGGCGCGCGAGGTCAGGGTGAGGAACCAGAGGTCGCGCCCTTCGGGAGTCTTGCCGAGGCTCTCGAGCGCGACCAGTTCGGGCCGCTCCGCCGCCCAGGCGTGCAGCAGCGCGGTGAGCTCGTCGTAGCGCAGGATGTGATCGAAGGGCAGGGCGCTGACCGCAGCGGCTGCCGGCGGTTTGGCCGGCGTTGCGCTGGCCGCGGACGCCCGCGCCGAGAGCGGCGGCGGCAACGCGGCGGGGAGCAGAGCGAGCATCACAGCTGTCGCGAGCGTCCGCTGGTTCATCGTTTCCTCGGCTTTCGTTTCGCCGGCGAAGCGCGGCGCGGCGATTCCTGGGCGGCCCGCCTGAGTACCGGCAGCATGCGCTGAAAAGCCGAGCGCAGCAGCTCGGCGGGGAAGGCGGTGAAGCCGAAGACCAGCCCGGGCGCGGTCGCTTGCGCGGTCGACTCCATCGCGTAGTGCGACAGCGCCGGCACGTCGAAGCCGGCCTCCGCGAGCCGGCTCGACCAGGCGTCGTCGTCGGCGCCCTCGGGGAGGAAGGCGACGATGTTCATGCCGCCATCGGCGTTGCCGAGCCTGACCGGCAGTGCGGCCCGGGCGAAGAGGTCGAGGAAGAGACGCTGGCGGAGGGCATATTCGCGGCGGCAGCGACGGACATGGGAGTAGAAGGCGCCGCTCTCGAGGAACAGAGCCAGCGTCGCCTGGTCGAGGAGAGGCAGGTGGTCGTCGTTCAGGTGTTTGAGCGCGATGAAACGCTCGAGCAGAGGCTCCGGCACGACGACATAGCCCAGGCGCAGCGACGGAAAGAGCAGCTTGCTGAAGGTGCCGGCGTAGATCACCCGGCCGCTGTTGTCGAGGCTCTGCAGGGAAGGCAGCGGACGCGCCCCATAGCGCAGCTCCGAGTCGTAGTCGTCCTCGACGACCCAGGCCTTCGTGCGTCCGGCGAAGTCGATGAGCGCGAGCCGGCGCGGCAGCGAGAGCGAGACGCCGGTCGGAAACTGGCGCGACGGCGTGGTGTAGATCATCGCCATCCGGCCGCTCGCCGCGGTCGGCGGAACGAGGCCCTGCTCGTCGATCGCGCCGGCGACGACGCGCGCGCCGGCGTTGCGGCAGGCGAGTCGCGCTTCGACGTAGCCGGGGTCCTCCATGTAGACCTGGTCGCGCGGCCCGAGCAGGAGCATCGAGAGCAGGAAGAGCGCCTGTTGCGAGCCGGAAGTGATGACCACCTGCTGCCACTCGCAGCGCACTCCGCGGTGGTCGCGCAGGTAGGTGGCGACGTTCTCGCGCAACGCCGGCAAGCCGGCGATGCAGTCCGCCTGGTAGTGCAGGATGTTCTTGCCCTCTCGCCTGAGGACCCGGCTCCGCAGACGATTCCAGGTCAACAGGGGGAAGAGCCCGATGTCGGGCTGGCAGGGCCTGAAGGGGCGCGGCGGCGACAGCGGCGGATGGCTCCCCTGCGCGGTCGCGGCCGCCAGCGGCTCGCGAACCGCGGGCGAACGGCGCGCGTGCCGCGTCAGGGCGATGGTCGAGCTCACCGAAACGCCCGAGCGCGGAGCGGAGTCGAGATAACCCTCGCTCACCAGCCGGTCGTAGGCGTAGATCGCTGTGTTGCGCGACACCTCGAGCGCGACAGCCAGATCGCGCGTCGACGGCAGCGACTCGCCGGGGGCGAGGGCGCCGCTCTGGATGAGATCGCGAATCTGGCGGGCGAGCTGGTCCTGCAGGGTGAGGCGCGACGAGCGATCGATCGACAGGTCGGCGAGGGTGCGCATCTGGAGGTCCGCTGCGATGATAAGCGATCCCTAGGCTGGCGCCGCCGGCGCGTTGCGGCGCTCGAACGTCTGGAAGGCGAAGTGGAGCGGCACGCCGGCGAGGATGAGGCCGACGCCGAGGAGCGCCGGCCAGAAGCTGGCGACGAAGGTGCTGACGATGATGCCGGCGGTCGCCAGGAGGAAGAAGAGCGGCGTGACCGGATACCACGGACAGCGGAAGGGGCGGGGGAGCGCGGGCTCGCGACGCCGCAGGACCATCACTGCGGCGACGGCGAGGCCATAGAAGATCCACGAGGTGAAGACGAAGGAGGTGAAGAGCTGCTGGAAGGTGCCCACCAGGGTGAAGAGCGCGGCGAAGAGCCCCTGGGCGACGGTCGCGACGACCGGCGCGTGGGTGCGCGGGTGGAGGCGGGCGAAAGCGCGGAAGAAGAGTCCGTCAGCGGCCATCGCGTAGCTCACCCGCGCCGCGCCGAGGGTGATCCCGTTCATCGTGCCCAGGATCGAGACGACGATGAGGAGAGAAATGGATACCGCGGCGCCCGGCCCGAGCGCCTCCTGCACCGCGAGCGCCGCCACCCGGTCGCTGCCGCGGATCTGCTCCGGCTCGAGCACCGCGTAATACGCCGCATTGACGACCAGGTAGACCACGAAGACCAGCACCGTGCCGAGAATGAGGCTGCGCGGAATCGTCCGTGCCGGCTGCCGGACCTCGCCGGCGGCGAACGACAGGAAGTGTCAGCCATCGTAGGCCCAGAGCACGGCGACGAGCGCGACGCCGAAGCCGAGCCAGGGAATGCCGCCGGCGTCGCCGGACTCGGCCGGTGTCGGCGCCCAGTGGCGAACGAGACGGTCCAGGCTGCCGCGCGAGTAGAGCATCGCGGTCATCCAGACGATTCCCACGACCTTGAGCACCGTCAGCGCGTTCTGCACCCACTTGCCGACCGTGACGCCGGCCGAGTTGACGGCGACGAAGAGCGCGATACAGCCCAGCTGGAGCAACTTCTGCTGCGCGGTCGAGAGGTGGAACACAGGCCCGGCGTAGAGGCCGATCGCCGCCGCGAGAGCGGCGAGCGATCCGGAGTGGATGAGCGCCAGCGCGCTCCAGCCGTAGACGAAGCCGGTGCGCGGCCCGAAGGCGCGAGCGAGGTAGACGTAGAGACCGCCGGCAGCCGGCAGGGCGGCGCCGAGCTCGGCGAGCGCCAGCGCGCCGCAGACGCTCAGCAGACCGCCGAACGCCCAGACCGCCGCGACCGCGGCGAGCGAATGGAGCTCGCGCGCGATGCTGCCGGCCATCAGGAAGATGCCGGAACCGACCATGATGCCGGTGATCAGCGAAACGGAATCCCACAGGCCCAGCGCGCGGACCAGCTGGGTCGCGCGTTGGGCGGTCGTCGCGGCTTGTCCGCTCTTCATGCGCCGCCGCTCGCGGCGCGGCCGGCGTTCTCGCGCCGGATCGCCGCGGCGAGGGCGAGGTGCTCGGAATCCGCGGACGCCGCCAGGCGGTCGGCCACCGCCAGCGCGTCGCGCAGCGGCTCGTCCTGGCCGAGCTTGAACTTGGCCTCGAAACGCTCGATCTCGAGCTCGAAGCCGACGATGTGCGGCAACCGGCGGGTGATCTCGGAGTGCGGAATCTCGTCCATGCGCCAGCCGTCCGGAATCGGCTTCTCCATTCTGTCGTTGAGGATCCCGAGCGTGCGTTCGAGATCCGCCGTCGTCTGTTCGCGGACGCGACCGTAGCAGTGAACCGCGGAGTAGTAAAAGGTGCTCGGCATCTGCCGCGCCGGGTACCAGGAGGCCGTGACGTAGCTCTGCGGGCCGTGGAAGATCGCCAGGGTCGGGGTGGGGTTCGCGAAGAGCGCACGGGCGTGGTCGTTGGCGCGGGCGAGGTGCCCGAGCAGCACGCCGTGCTTGCCGCGCGTCCGATCGAGCAGCAACGGCAGGTTGGTGGCGAACGGGCCCGCCTCGCCGTTGTTGACGAGCAGGGCCCAGGGATAGTCGTCGACGAGCCCGTAGGCGGTGTCGAGCGACCGTGGCTGCCAGCAGGATCGGATGAACATGGGGAGTGATTCTGGAGCGGGTCGTGGACCACGTAAAGGACCAGAAAAGCACTCGTGTGTGGGTCCAGGCGCAGCGCCTCGCCGGACTGAATCTGGTTCCAGACAAGCGAAAGAATCTGGTACTTGCGAGATACCAAGTGGCGGTGCCAGCATGCTCTGCAACCGACCGCACCCACGCCTTGCGAGGCAAGAAGGAGCTCGAGATGAGACTCGCCGCAGCTCTCACCCTCATCGTTGCAACCACCACGATTGCGGCCGCCCAGGGCTCGCCGGCCCCGGACGCCTGCGTCTACGACGCGGCGGCGCCGCGCGCTCAGGTCACCGGCAAGATCCTCGACCCTTCGGGAGCGCCGCTCGTCGGCGCCAGCCTGACGCTGCGCTGCGGCAGCTTCCGCCAGGACGCGCGCACCATCGGCGACGGCAGCTACACGATGGCGGCGCCCGCCGGCAGCTACATCCTCGAGGCCGAAGCCCCGGGCTTCGAGCCCACCGCGGCGTCGGTCACGCTCGCCGCCGCCGCCCCTGCAGCGCTCGATCTCACGCTCGAGATCGGCACCTTCGGCAGCATCATCACGGTCTCGGAGCCGGGCGGTTTCGTCGCTTCCTCCTCGACCTCGGCGACCAAGTCGGACGCGCCGCTGATCGAGATCCCGCAGTCGGTCTCGGTCATCACGCTCGACCAGATGACGGCGCGCAACGTCCAGTCGGTCGCTTCGGCGATCAGCTACACGGCGAGCGTCGACGTCAACACCTTCGGCACCGAGACGCGCTTCGACTGGATCAACATCCGCGGCTTCGACCAGTCGACCTACGGCCTCTACCGCGACAACTCGCGCTGGCAGAGCGGCCAGGTCTCGGGCCAGATCGATCCCTACATGCTGCAGGAGATCGACGTCGTCAAGGGACCGAGCTCGGTGCTCTACGGCCAGAATCAGCCCGGCGGCCTGGTCAACCTGGTCACCAAGCGGCCGCCGTCGCAGCAGATGCGCGAGGTCGTCCTCAACTACGGTACCTACGACCGCATGCAGGCGCAGGCCGACTTCGGCGGGCCGATCGGTGACGACGGCAAGCTCAAGTACCGGCTCACGGGACTGTGGCGCAACAGCGATACACAGGTCGACTTCGTCTCCGACGACCGCTATTTCATCGCTCCGGCGCTCACCTTCACGCCGTCCGACAAGACGACCTGGACCCTGCTCGGCGACTTCCAGCACGATGAGACCGGCTGGAGCCAGTTCCTGCCCTCTCAGGGCACGCTGACGTCCAACCCGCACGGCGACATCGACCGGAGCCTGTTCGTCGGCGAACCGGACTACGACTACTTCGATCGCGACCAGTGGTCGGCCGGCAGCCTCTTCGAATACCGGATCAACGACAAGTGGGCGCTGCGCAACACGCTGCGCTACTCGAGCATCGAGTTCGACGGCAAGACCGTCTTCGGTGGCGGGCTGCAGAACGACCTGCGGTCGCTCAACCGCTTCGGCTTCGGCAACACCTTCGACCTCAAGATCTTCACCATGGACACCAACGCCTACGCCCGCTTCGACAGTGGCAGCGTCGAGCACTCCCTCCTCTTCGGCGTTGACTATTCGACCTCCGAGTCGAAGATCATCAGCGGCTTCTCTTTCGCCGCGCCGCTCGACGTGTTCAACCCGGTCTACGGATCGAGCGTTCCCGACCTCTTCATCTACGGCAACGTCAATCAGCCGATCGACCAGATCGGTGTCTATGCCCAGGACCAGATGAAGTTCGCCGAGCGCTGGATCGCGACCGTCGCGCTGCGCGAGGACACGAACGACACCGCCACCGAGAACCTGCTCTCGCACACCTCGGTCGACCAGAGCGACAACGCCCTGACCGGACGCGTCGCCCTGACCTATCTCGCCGACAGCGGGCTCGCGCCCTATGTCAGCTACTCGACCTCGTTCCTGCCGGTCGCCGGCGTGGACTTCTACAACCGGCCGTACGATCCGACCGAAGGCGAGCAGATCGATGGCGGCCTCAAGTTCCAGCCCAAGGGCTCGAACAGCTTCCTGACGGCGTCGATCTTCCAGATCACCCAGACCAAGCTGGCGCAGATGGCCACCGGCATCGACATCTCGGCGCTGTTGACCTACCGCGCCGCC
>JBGARM010000121.1:0-8449 GCA_044230215.1 Thermoanaerobaculia bacterium
AGGGCGTCTGGGTCTGGGACGTCGAGGGCAACCGTTACCTCGACTTCCTCGCCGCCTACTCGGCGGTGAACCAGGGACATTGCCATCCCCGCCTCGTCCAGGCGCTGACCCGCCAGGCTGAGCGGCTGACCCTCTGCTCGCGCGCTTTCCGCAACGACCAGCTCGGCCGGCTCTGCCAGGAGATCAGCGCGCTCACCGGCTACGACCGGTTCCTGCCGATGAACAGCGGCGCCGAGGCCGTCGAGACCGCAATCAAGCTCGCCCGCAAGTGGGGGCAGACAGTCAAGGGCGTGCCGGCCGACCAGGCCGAGATCCTGGTCTTCGACAACAACTTCCACGGCCGCACGACGACGATCGTCGGCTTCTCGTCGAGCGAGCAGTATCGCAACGGCTTCGGACCCTTCGCCGGCGGCTACCGGCTGCTGTCGTTCGGGGATGCCGACGCGGTCGCGGCAGCCATGACCGACCGCACCGTCGCAGTGCTCGTCGAGCCGATCCAGGGTGAGGCGGGCATCGTGGTTCCGCCGCCGGGCTACCTCGCCCGGCTGCGCGAGATCACCACCCGCCACCACGCGCTCCTCCTCGCCGACGAGATCCAGTCGGGACTGGGACGCACCGGCAAACTCTTCGCGTTCGAGCACGACGGCATCCGTCCCGACCTGGTGACCATCGGCAAGGCACTCTCCGGAGGCTTCTATCCGGTCTCGGGCATCCTCGCCGACAGCGCGCTGATGAACGTCTTCCAGCCCGGAGACCACGGCTCGACCTTCGGCGGCAATCCGCTCGGCGCCGCGGTCGCGCGCGAAGCTCTGCGGGTGCTGGTCGAAGAGGGGATGATCGAGAACTCGGCGTCGCTCGGCGCCTACGCCCTCGACCGTCTGCGGGCGATCGCTTCGCCGCACATCCGGGAGGTTCGCGGCCGCGGCCTGTGGATCGGAATCGAGCTCGAGCCCGAAGCGGGCGGCGCCCGCCGATTCTGCGAGCAGCTCGCCGCCGAAGGCATTCTCTGCAAGGAGACGCACACCCATGTCATCCGGGTGTCGCCGCCGCTCGTCATCTCGCGGCAGGAGCTCGACTGGGCGCTGGAGCGCTTCGAAAAGGTACTGACGCGTCCATGAGGCTTTCGAAGGCCTGGATCTCCAGGGGGCGGCTGAACAGGAAACCCTGCATCTTGTCGCAGTAGAGCATCTCGAGGATGACCATCTGCTCCTCCTCCTCGACGCCTTCGGCGACGACCTCCATCCCGAGGCCGTGAGCGAGCTGAATCACCGCGCCGACGATCTTGGAATCCTCGCGCCGCCTGCCCAGCTCGCGGATGAACGACGAATCGAGCTTCACCGTGTCGATCGGCAACTCGCGCAGGTAAGAGAGCGAGGAATAGCCGATCCCGAAGTCGTCCACCGCCACCCGCGCGCCGCGGCGCCGCAGGTCGGCGAGCGTCGAGACGGGCCCGCCGGCGTGCAGCAGCGCCATCGTCTCGGTGATCTCCAGCTCGAGCGCCGCGGCGGGCAACCCGGTCTCGAGCAGGATCTCGTCGATCTTCGCCGAGAGCTCGGGATTCTCGAAGGCCCTGGCGGTAAGGTTGACCGATACCAGCAGGTCCTGCTGGTAGCGCTCCCGCCAGGACTTGACCTGAGCGCAGGCCTTGCGCAGCACCCAATGGCTGAGCTGTTCCGAAAGCGCCGTGCTCTCGATCAGCGGCAGGAACTTGCCCGGCAGGATGAGTCCGCGCTCGGGATGCAGCCATCGCACCAGCGCCTCGACGCCGACGATCTCTCCCGACCCGGCCCGGACGATCGGCTGGTAGTAGAGAACGAGATGCTCCTCCTCGAGCCCGGCGCGCAGCGCGGTCTCGAGCACGAAGCGCTCGCGGCTGACGTCCGACATCTCGTCATCGTAGACAGCGACTCCGCCGCGGCCGGCCTCCTTGGCGCGGTACATCGCGGTATCGGCCTTGCGCAGCAGCGTCGTCGGGTCTTCGCCGTGGCCGGGGAAGAGCGTGATGCCGATCGACGCGCCGGCGAAGAGCGAGAGCTCCCCCACCTCGAGCGGCTGCGCCAGCCTGTCGAGGAGCTTGGTGGCGATAGCGACGGCATCCTCGGCCGTGCGGATGCCGGGCAGGAGAAGCGTGAATTCGTCGCCGCCCTGCCTGCCGACGGTGTCGCCCTCGCGCACGCTGTAGCGCAGGCGTTCGGCGACCGCGCCGAGCAGCAGGTCGCCGGTCTCGTGACCGTAGGTGTCGTTGATCCGCTTGAAGTTGTCGAGATCGAGAAAGAAGAGCGCGGCATGAAAATCGGTCCCGCCACGGCGCGCGATCCACTGCTTCAGGCGGTCGAGGAACAGCTTGCGGTTCGGCAGGCCGGTGAGGCCGTCGTAGTAGGCCAGCTTCTCGATCTGCAGCGAGGCCTCGACGAGCCGGAAGTGTTCGTCTTCGAGCAACCAGACGACGGTCGCGATACCCAGCACGGCGACCATCAGGAGGTCGAACGGCACGATGCCGAAGCGCAGTCCACCGCCTGCCGGCCCGGCGGTCGTCCAGAACAGCACCAACTGCTCGACGCCGTAAAGGAAGAAGGCGATACAGACCAGGTGAGGACCCGTCGCCGTGCTCTTCCTGTAGGCGCGCAGAAGCACTCCCGCCGCCAGCAGGAAGGCCGCCGCGACCACCAGTGCGCGTACGCTGACGCGCAGGAAGTTGCGACTCGCGAAGGCCTCGGGGGTGAACGCATAGGCCAGGGTGCTGACCAGCGCGAGCCCGGCCAGGGCGCTGAAGATGGCGCGCGTCGAGCGGCGCGAGGGAGACCTGCCGCTCGCGAGCTCCGTGGCACCCAGGATCAGCCAGCCGGCCTGAAAGTAGGCGCCGAGCTGCGCGACGAACGTCGCGGCGAGCCGCGCCGGCGACGACGCCGGCGCCGATGCCGCCAGATGAAAAGCGACCATCGCTCCGAGCTGTCCGGCGCAGAGCGCGAACCAGGACAGCGCCCAATGGCGGAGAAAAGCGTGTTTGCGGCTGCTGTGGAAGCGCAGCAGCAGGATGGCGAGGAGCGCCGCGAGCAGCGCCTGGGCCAGGAAGCTGGAAACCGTGACGACGGCGATGTCGGTCATCGAGGGTTGAGCTCGACGGGGATTCTACTCGAAGGAACCCGCGGCACCGTGCCCCGGCTCGGCGGGCCGACGACGAGGCACGCAGCGGCCTTCGGCCGGTCTCGGCGGTTCGATGGCGGCAAAGCGGTATGACAAAATCCCCGCCATGACGAGCCCTGATTCGACGTCATCCGAGAACTCCCGCAACGCGAAGATCTTCGTCCTCGACACCTCGGTCATCCTCTACGACGCCAACGCGATCTTCAATTTCAAGGAGCACGACGTCGCGATCCCGATCACCGTTCTCGAAGAGCTCGACCACTTCAAGAAGGGCGACACGGTCATCAACCTGCAGGCGCGGGAGTTCATCCGTCAGCTCGACAAGCTCACCAGCCACGACATGCTGAACAACTGGGTGCCGCTCGACGGCCCCGAGCTCGGCCGGATACGGGTCGTCGCCGCGGAGGACTCGTCCACCGACGCCCGGCTGATCTTCGGCGCGGTGAAGAACGACCACCGCATCCTGAACACCGCGCTCGCGCTCAAGGAGCGGGAGGCTGGGCGCGACGTCATCCTGGTGTCGAAGGACATCAACCTGCGGGTCAAGGCGCGGGCGCTGCGCCTGCGCGCCGAAGAGTACGAAACCGTCCGCATCAAGGACGTCGACCACCTCTACAAGGGCAAGAGCGAGATCGAGGTCGACGACGCCGCGCCGATCCAGAAGTTCTACGAATCGGGCGGCGTCTCGCCGGCGGACGTCGGCATCGAAGTGCCGCTGCCGAATCACTACTTCATCCTGCGCAGCCCCTCGCACTCGGCGCTCGCGTGGTTCAACCCGTCATCGGGCCTGCTCGAGCGGGTGCAGAAGATCCCGGCCTACGGCATCACGCCGCGCAACGCCGAACAGACCTTCGCTCTGCACGCCATCATGAACCCGGCGGTACCGCTGGTGTCGATCACCGGCAAGGCAGGCACCGGCAAGACGCTGCTCGCGCTGGCGGGCGCCCTCGAGCAGCGCAAGGCGTTCCGCCAGGTCTATCTGGCGCGCCCCCTGGTGCCGCTCTCCAACAAGGACATCGGCTATCTCCCGGGCGACATCAAGTCGAAGGTCAATCCCTACATGCAGCCGCTGTGGGACAACCTCAACATCATCAAGCACCAGTTCGACGAGCGCGACCGGGAGTTCAAGCGCATCGACGAAATGGTCGAGCAGGAGAAGCTCCACATCACCCCGCTCGCCTACATCCGCGGCCGCAGCTTCTCGAACATCATCTTCATCGTCGACGAGGCGCAGAACCTGACGCCGCACGAGGCGCGCACGATCATCACCCGCGCCGGCGAGGGGACGAAGATCATCTTCACCGGCGACATCTTCCAGATCGACACGCCCTATCTCGACGCCCAGTCGAACGGCCTCTCCTATCTGATCGACCGCATCAAGGGGCACAAGCTCTATGCCCACGTCTCGCTCGAGAAGGGCGAACGCAGCGAGCTCGCGAATCTCGCCAGCATGATGCTCTGACCGGGGCGAAAAAACCCGGGCCCGGCGGACGCGCGATTCGCGCGTTGCACCGGGCCCGTGAATGCTCAGCGTCCGCGAGCGCGCAGGGCGCCCGCGCCGCCCCGTTACTTGACGATCAGCTTGCCCTTCATCCCGCCGACATAGTGGCCGGGAAAGGTGCAGATGTACATGTACTCGCCCGGCTCCTTCGGCGCGTTGAACACCACCTCGACGGTCTCGCCGCCGCCAGCGAACTTGGTCTGCGCGAGGATCGACGCCGCCTTCGCCTTCGGGATGTAGCCGTTGTCCCGCGCCATCGCCGCCTCCATGGCGAAAGCGTCGGCGTTGGTGCCCTTGGCGAGCAGCACGAAGTTGTGCGCCATCTCGGTCTTCGCCATCGCGCTCACCGTGGTGAGCGTCACCTTCAGCGCCTCACCGGGGGTCGCCTGGATCGTCTTGACGTCGTACTGCATGGCATCCGTCGCCTTCAGCTTGACCAGCCGCGGCTCGGCCGCCGAGGCCTGGCCGGTGACTCCGACGGCCAGAAGGACCGCCAGCATGCCGACGACGACAACGTTGCGTCCGTGAATCTGCATCATTTTCCGCTCCTCGATGTGGGTGGATTGTCAGTGTCCATCTTTCGCGCCCGGGCCGGGGTGGCCCGCTCTGATTCTGCCGAGCGCACCCTTCTGCGCATCGGCAAACTCATGGTCAACAATAACGTAATCTCCCTCCTCCGGCACGATGAACTCCATGACGGCGCCGTTCGACGCCCCCAGCAGCACCGTCTGCATGCCCCGCCACTCGTTGTGGAGGTTGCCCTCGTACCAGACCTTGTCGAAGATCACCCCGACGACGTGGAAGCTGGAGGTGTCGGTCGGACCGGCGTTCAGCACGTAGAACCTGACCCGCTCGCCCGGCAGCGTGGCGAGCGGGGTGTCGATCAGCGAGCGCTGATGGCCGTTGAAGGCCACCACCAGCGGCTGCTTGTGCATCGCCGCGTCGTAATCAACTTCGTAGAGGACCTTGCCGGCCTCCTTGAACTCGGTCTGGTCCCCTTCGTGGGTCTGCGCCTCGGCCTCCTTGAGGTAGAACTCCGACTGCACGATGACGTATTCCCGATCGACCTCGGCGTCGGTGGGATAGCCCTCCTTGGGCGAGACCACCACGACTCCGTACTGGCCCTGGGACATGTGCTGCAGGATCGGCGGCGTACCGCAGTGATAGAGATAGACACCCGGATAGTTCGCCATCCACTCGAAGTGGATCGCCTGTCCCGGCTCGATGCCGCGCCACTTGTCCGAGGCGGCGACGGTTCCGGCGTGGAAATCCATCGAGTGCCGCATCGGCTGGGCGATCGGGACCGCTTTCTGGGGATCGAGCGCCGCGAGCCGCTCGAGATAGGGCGAACCGGCAACCTCGGGCGCGGTGATGGCGACGACCTCGGCCGAACGGTTCTTCATCGTGAAGTCGACCCGGTCGCCCTCGCGAACGTGCAGGACAGGTCCCGGGACCGTTCCGCCGAAGGTCCAGGCGCGATAGCGGATGTCGGAAGCGATCTCGATCTCCCGGGCGATGATGTCGAAACGCACCTTGTGGGTGCGATTCCCGGGCGGGAGCGGCGCAAGGTTGGGCAGCATCGTGACGTACTCCCCGACCACCGGCGGTCCGGTGTAGGGGTCGTCGAAGATCTGCGCTTCGGGCATGCCGAAGGTCTTGCCGTCCACCTGGAACTGCGGCACGACTGCAGCCATCGCGGCGCTCGCGGCGATGGCCAACCAGCACGACAGGGCGGCGCCTCGCAGGACCCAGCGAAGAGCGGAAACGGATCGATCGGTCATGTTCTCTCCTGGTCGACTCGGCGGTCCGGGGCGGAGCGCCGTTATGGGCATCCGATCCGAAATTCCGGTTCCGTCCTATGACAAGGATCAGGTGCCGTGGTTACACCTACATTGACAAATTACACCTTTCCACCTATTCTCACGCCATTCAGCGGGAGGGCCGCGGCATGGCGTTGAACATCAAGAACGCATCGGTCGAGAACCTGGCGCTCGAGTTGTCGGAGTTGACGGGAGAGTCGAAGACGGAGGCGATCCGCCGGGCACTCGAGGAGCGCAAGCAGCGCCTCGCTTTTCAGGTGGTGCGCGAGAATCGCGGCGACGAGCTGCGCTCGTTCCTCGAGCGCGAAGTCTGGTCGGTGATCCGGGCCCGCTCGGCCAGCCGCCGCCTCGAGAAGCACTGACTCAGCGCGCCTCCCAGGTTCCTTCCGGCGTGATCGTGGATGCCTCCGCAGTCACGTCGATCTTCCTTCGCAAATCCGGCTGCGAACGACTGATCGACGCTCTCGCCAGCGCGCGATTCGCGGGCATCGGCGCCCCGACGCTCGCCGAAGCGAGCCTCCTGCTGGCACGCGAGGCCGGCAGGGAGGTCCACGGCATGCTGGCGCGCTTCGTCCAGGAGTTCGACCTCCAGGTTGTGCCGTTCTCCGACGCTCACTTCCGCGCCGCGCTCGACGCCCATCAGCGATTCGGCGAAGGGCAGCACAAGGCGGCGCTGGACTTCGGCGACTGCCTCTCCTACGCCACCGCCCGCCTGGCTCGTCAACCGCTGCTGTGCGACGACCGCCGCTTCGGCCTGACCGACCTCGAGCTCGGCTGAATGCTCGAGTCTCCGACCCGGCGCACCGCCTACCAGTCGACCGGGACCTTGATCCGTCCCGTGCGCTCGGCGATCACCACGTAGCCTTCGCGCCGTCCGAAGAGATAGAGGTCGCGCAGCAGCTCGACATCGCGCCGGCAATACGCCTCGATGAGGTCGAACCGCCCCTGCTTCACCCACTCCAGGCTTTGCAGCCCGTCGGCGCTCTTGCCGGCGCCCAGTGTCTCCTTCGTGAGGTGGTCGAGACTCACCCGCCGACCGAGGCGCTCGACCATTGTGTCGAGCAGGTCGAGAGTCGGCAACGTCCGGGCGTAGTCCTCGCCGGTGTAACCCGACAGCACCGTGTAGTCGAAGCGCCGGCTGTTGAAGCCGACGACCAGCCCCGCCGACTTGAGCGTCGCCGCCAGCTCGCCGGCGCGCGGCTCGAGAAAGGTCTCGAATCGCCCCTCTTCGAGATGGCAGACCACGGCGAGCGCGATCCCCATCCGATGCGCCTTGTCCCATCCGCCCACATCCGCCGCCGAGCGCAGTGTCTCGATGTCGAACAACACCGTCGGACCCGCGCTGCGCTCCCGGGGCGCAGACCCCGCGGTGCCCAAGCTCGTGCCGCGCTCCGCGCGAGCAACTTCCACGACATGCGCAGCGCTCTTTCGGTAAAGGGAGGGTGGTGGCAGATCGACGCCGGTGCCCTTTCGCGACGCTGCGTCAGCCGGCACTCCCTTTACTGAGAGCTTCTTCTTCCGCCTCTCACCTACAGGTACCGTCGAAGGGACCCCACCCCGCGCCGAAGGTGCCATTTCCTTCGCAGGAGAAGTCTGGATCGGAGCTCGCGGACGCGAGCTCGCCGGACGTGCCGGGTCGAGCATCATGGTGAGCAGGTCGACGGCGCCGTGCTTGTCGAGCGGGCGGTTGCCGTTGCCGCACTTCGGGCTCTGGATGCAGGAGGGGCAGCCGTCCGCGCACGAGCAGCTCCCGACATGGTCGCGGACCTTGGCGAGCAGGATCTCGAGCTCGCGGAAGCCCTTCTTCGCGATCCCCATGCCGCCCGGATGCCCCTCGTAGACGAAAACGCCGGCACCTCCGAGCTGGGGATGGAAGGCGAGCGAGATGCCTCCCAGGTCGTTACGGTCGCACAGGGCGAGAAGCGGCATAAGTCCGATCGTCGCGTGCTCGGCGGCGTGAAGCGAACCGAGGAGATGGCGTCCT
>JBGARM010000122.1:0-8383 GCA_044230215.1 Thermoanaerobaculia bacterium
GAAGAGCGAGGTCTCCTGGCGGATGGTGTCGAAGCGGCCGGGGACTAGCGCGGTGTCCCAGTTGGTGATCGTCCAGAACGGCGCGTCGAGGCTCAGGCCGAAGGTGAGCGGCACGGCGAGCTCCTTCGGCTTCCAGGTGGCGTAGAGCGCGGCGGGAAACTGGATGATGTGGTGGGCGAGATCGCTCCGGCCGGCGGTGTCGAGCTCGTCCTTTGGCGCCTGGAAGTCGCGGCCGGCCTCGAACTGGAAGCCGTCGAGCCGGGCGATTCCGGCCGGGTTGTAGCGCACGGCGGAGGGGTCGTCGGCGCGGGCGACGAAGGCGCCGGCCTGGGCGGCGCCGCGGCCGCCGTGCTGGAAGAGACCGAAGCCGGCGGCGGAGAGGGGGGCCGCGGCCGGCGCGAGAACGGTGAGCAGGAAGAGTGCGCGTCGTTTCATGGTCTGCGCAGTCTATCTCCCGGCGATGCCGGGCTAAGATAGACGGGTGATCGCCTTCCTGCCGCCGCTGCAAACCGCCGCCGAGAACGCCGAGCGGCTGAAGGAGGAGCTGCGCGCGACGCCGCACAACCTGCAGGAGGTCATGACGGATCTGGTGGATCGCTTCTTCCGCCACCTGCCCGGAGTGCTCACCGGCATCGTCGTCTTTCTCTTCTTCTGGCTCCTGGCGCGGCTCGCCGTGCGTCTCGTCCGGCGGCTCGCGGCGCGGGCGCGCGCCGACGAGGCGATGCGCGAGCTGCTCGTGCCGCTGACGCGCTTTGCCGTGCTCGCCACCGGCGTGCTCATGGCGCTCGACCAGATGGGCTTCGAGGTGCGCTCGCTGATCGCGGGTCTGGGGATCGCCGGGCTGGCCGTCGGTCTCGCGGCGCAGGAAACGATGGCCAATATCATCGCCGGCTTCGCCATCCTATGGGACCAGCCGTTCCGGCTCGGCGACACGGTGACGATGGCCGGCAATCAGGGGCAGGTGAGCGAGATCGGCCTGCGCTCGACGCGGATCCGGACTTTCGATCAGCGCGAGGTCATCCTGCCCAACAAGGAGGTCGTCCAGCAGCCGATCGTCAACCACTCGCGCTCGCCCGCGATGCGCATCGATGCGCCGATCGCGGTGGCCTACGGCATCGCCGTCGAGCGGGTGCGGGAAGTCCTCCTTGCCGCGGCGCGCCGGAGCCTGCCGGTGCTCGACAACCCCGAGCCCCAGGTCGTCGTGACGGCGCTCGGCGAATCCGGCGTGACCGTCGAGCTGCGCGTCTGGGTCGCCGATCCCCTGGCTCCGACGAGCTCGCGCTTCCTGCTGCTCGAGGTGGCGAAGAGCGCCCTGGAGGAGGCAGGTCTCGAAATTCCGTTCCCGCAGCGCGTCGTGCGCGTCGTCTCCGACCCGGCGGGTCGTTGATCGCCCGCCGCGGTCGCTGCTAAGCTCCTTCGACGCCGTTCCCACGGCCCGCCCATGATCGTCGAAAAGCGCCGCATCGGACCCGATACCCTCCTCGTCGTGGAGGGCGTCATCAAGCTCGGCGAGAGCGCCGTCTTCTTCGCCAAGGCGCTCGAGAGGGTGCTGGAAGAGGACGGACGCCACGTTTTCGTCGACATGGCGAAGATCAACCAGATGGACTCGACCGGCATCGGCGAGCTGGTCGGCTATCTCGGCAGGTTCACCGAGGCGCGCCGCAAGCTGATTCTGGTCGCGCCGTCCGAGCGCGTGCGCCGGCTGTTGCGCGTGGTTCAGCTCGATTCCCTCTTTCCGACGTACGAGACTCTGGAGGCCGCGCTCGCCGAAGAGCAGGCCTGAGTCCGACTTTCGTCGGAAGTTCATTGTCCCCGAGCCCGGAGAGAAGATGAGATCCGCACCGATGACCGACAACGACATGAGAGCTGCGCTCGACGAGCTCGCGGCGCAACTGCCCGGCCGCATCAGCTTCGAGCTTGCCGACCGCGAACCGTTCGAGAGCGACTTCGGGCGCTGGAAGCACCGCCTGCCGGCCGGCGTGGCGCGCTGCGCCAACGCCCAGGAGCTCGCGCGGGCGATCCGCTTCTGCAGCGAACGCGGCATCCCGGTCGCGCCGCGCAGCCAGGGGCACACCCAGAGCGGCCAGTCGACCACCCGCGGGCTGCTGCTCGACTCGTCCGCCATGACGCGCATCCTCGAGATCAACGAGGAGGAGCTCTGGGCCGATGTCGAATGCGGCGTCATCTGGCGCGAGCTCGTCGTCGCGGCGACCTCGCGCGGCCTCCTGCCGCCGGTCCTGACCAACAACCTGGGTGTCACCGTCGCCGGCACGACGTCGATGGCCGGGCTCGGGGTCGCGAGCTTTCGCTACGGCACGCAGGCCGACAACGCGATCGACCGGCGCCGGCGAGATCGTCGTCTGCTCGCGCGACCGCGAGCCCGAGCTGTTCGACCTGGTGCGCTGCAGCCTGGGGCAGATCGCGATGATCACCCGGGTACGCACCCGCCTGCGTCGGTGCGCGCCGATGGTCCGCATGTACACCCTGGTCTACGACGAGCTCGGCCGCTTCATGGACGATGCGCTCAAGGTCATGCACGCGCCGGACGGCGCGTTCGCCTCGATGGGCGGCATCTGCTCGCCGGCGCCGCTCGGCTTCAAGAAGATCGGCGAGGGCCTCGAGCTCGGCAAGGGGATGATCGGCTTCGCGCAGTGGCTCTTCCCGATGTTCCTGACCATCGAGTTCGAGCCCGGCAACGAGCCCGACGACGAGAAGGTCCTGGCCCCGCTTTCGCCCTGGCGCCGCTCCCTGATTCAGGACGTGACGCAGCTCGAATTCTGCCGTCGCATGGAGCCGATGTTCGAAGCCTGGAAGCTCTCGGGCTACTGGGAGAAGCCGCACCCGTGGATGGAAACGACGCTGCCCTGGGAGCAGGCGAAGGAGTACATCGAGACGATCCTGTCGAATCTGCCGCCGGGAGCTCTCGGCGCCGGCGGGCACGTCCTGCTCTGGCCGGCGAAGACTTCGACCTCGAGCGTGCCGCTCTTCATGCACCCGGGCGGCGAGCAGGTGCTCGGCTGGGGGATCTTGGGCGCCGTGCCGGAGTCGAAGCTCGACGAGATGCTGACCCAGCTCGACATGGCCTCGGAGCTGTCGATCGCCTACGGCGGCAAGCGCTACCTTTCCGGCTTCATCACCTTCGACACCCCGGAACGCTGGGCCGCCCACTTCGGCGACCAGTGGCCGCGCCTGTGTGCCGCCAAGCGCCGCTGGGATCCGAACGGCATCCTCGCCCCCGGTTTCATCCAGTACGAGTGATGCCTGCCGCCGCGCAGCGAGGAGTGACGAAGCCATGAATCGGATTGCCCTGCTGACCGGCGGCTCGACCCCGGAGCGCGACGTCGCCCTCGCCGGCGCGGCGCAGGTCGTCCAGGCGCTGCGCGCGCTCGGTCACGAAGTCACCGTCGTCGACACGGTCAGCGGTCCGCTGACGCTGGCGGCGGAGGAGACGCTGCTGTCGCAGGCGGTCGAGCGCGAGCCGCCGACGGCGGAGGAGCTGGCCGCCCTCGCGGCGCAGGAGAACCTCCCGGCGCTGGTGACGAGCGGCGAGATGCGCGCCGCCGATCTCGTCTTCCTGGTGCTGCACGGGCTGCAGGGGGAGGGCGGCACGGTGCAGGCGCTCCTCGAGCTCGGGCGCCTCCGTTACACCGGCAGCGGCCCGCTGGGCAGCGGCATGGCGATGGACAAGGAGGTCACCAAACGGCAGCTCCAGGCGGCAGGGATCCCGACCGCCGACTGGGGGATGTGGCCGCTCGCGCCGGCGGCGGTCGCGGATCTCGGCCTGCCGCTGATCGTCAAGCCGTCGAACGGCGGCTCGACGGTCGGGCTGACGCTCTTGAAGCGGCCGGAGGAGCTCGACGAGGCGGTCGCCCTGGCGCTCGAGAGCGATCGTGACGTGATGCTCGAGCGCTTTCTGCCGGGCCGCGAGTTCACCGTCGGCATCCTCGGCCAGGAGGCGCTGGCGGTGGGGGAGATCATCCCGCAGCACGAGATCTTCGACTACGAGTGCAAGTACACCCCGGGCCTGACGCGCGAGGTCTTCCCGGCCGAGATCCCGGACGAGCTGGCGCGCGAGATGCGCGATCTCGCCCTCGCCACGCACAAGGTGTTGAAGCTGCGCGACTTCTCGCGCGTCGACTTCCGCCTCGACTCGGCCGGCGACCCTTACGTTCTCGAGGCCAACACCCTCCCCGGCATGACCGGCACCAGCCTCCTGCCGCAGAGCGCCGCCGCCGTCGGCATCCCCTTCCTCGACCTCTGCAACGAAATCTGCCGCCTCGCCCTCGCCCGCTGAGGCGCGGCCGCTGCGTGTCCGGGGCGAATCGCGCCTCGGGCCAACAAAAAGGGCGACCCCGTGAGGTCGCCCTTCTTGTTGCTGCAGCCTGCGGTACGGCTCAGGGGATGAACGATGCCCTCAGGTCGGAGAAGGTCCAACCCGGGGTGTAGGCCTCGGGGCCTTCGGCCTGCTGGTAACCGAACTCGATGAAGAAGCTGCTGGTCGAGAACGAGTTGCCGCGCAGGCTGTACGACTTGGTCGCGACCGTGCCGCCGCCCGCATGAGTGATGCGGTAGAAGACGATGTGCTCGTTGAGGTCGTACTCGTAGTGCATGTGGTAGTCGTTGCCGGGCGTCGGCGAGCCGTTCTGGTTGGTCTCCTGCCAGCCGCCGCCGGTCGCGTTGACCTGGAAGACGGTCAGGCCGCGCGTGCCGCGAAGGTTGACGTAGCCGAAGAGGTTCGCCCAGCTCTGGCCGTTGTTGAGCCACATCACGCAGTGGAAGCCGCTGGAGTTGCTGCGATCCCAGCCGCCGACGTGGAAGTCGAAGTCGACGACGACCTTCTTGAAGTTGCGGCTGCCGCCGAACGGCATGTTCACCCGGTAGTTGTGCACGCCGTTGTTGTTCGTCGGGTAGCGCACGATCTCGCCGGAGCGGGTAAAGACCGTGGCGTTGCCGGGCGGCGGATCCGGATCCGGACCGGGATCGGGATCCGGGTTGGTGGCGGTGGGCTTGACGAGCGTCGAGCCGGCGATCGTCGCCGAACCCTCGATGAGCTCGATCTCGCCGGACTGGTCGTTGTAGGTCGAGAGATAGGCCCAGAAGCTCTGGTTGCAGCTGACCTCGGCGCGCGCGCCCTCGGCGACGCTCGACAGGCCGAGGATGGCCAGAGCGTCGTCGAACTGCACCGAGGAGAGCCCCGGCAGCGTGATCGGCACGTTCTGGATGACCAGCAAGCCGTCCTTCTGCCGGACGGTGATGACGCAGGCCGCCGTGGTCTGCGACAGGTTGACCACGCCGAGGTTCGTCGTCACGGTGCTGCCGGCGCGCTCCATACCCTGCAGAGCCAACGTGCTGCCGGCGGGCGCGAGCTCGGTCTGGTCGAGCACCGGGATCTCGGCTTCGGCGACCTTCGTGCCGGTGAGATTGCGCACCGTCAGGGCGCCGCTGAACTGCAGCACAGGGGCGCCATCGAGCTCGAGCATGCCGCGGAAGCCGCTGGGAACGAGGTCGGTGAAGCGCTTCGTCTCACCCGGTGCGAGGTAGAACGGACCCCGCTCGTCACCGTTGGTGCGCACCGTGCCGTTCGCGGTGGCCGCCAGGTTGCGGACGACGAAGCCCTGGATGACCGTATCGGGGTTGGTCGCCCAGAGCTCGGTCGTTCGTACGTAGGCGCCGTCGATCTCGCGAATCGCCCCCGGCAGGTAGACCGGGCCGGCGAGGGCGGGAGCGGCGGCGAGCGCCAAGGCAGCGAGGGCAAGGAGAGAGCGCTTCATCGATGGTTGTCCTCCGGTGGTTATCCTCGTGCGAGAGCGCTCGAACGAGAGTGAGAAGTCAAAATTCTAAATTATTCTTGCTCAATAGTTCAAGTAAGACTTGAACTATTGGAGAGTGGACTGGTCCACGGCTCCAGCGTGGGCGCCGATTTGATACCCTGCCGCCTCGCCATGAGCCAAATTGTCCGCATTGCCCACAGCCCCGACTCCGACGACGCCTTCATGTTCTACGCCCTGACCCAAGGGCGCCTGGATATCTCCGGGCTCGAGATCCAGCATGTCCTGCGCGACATCGAGACGCTGAATCGCGCTGCATTCGAAGGCACTTACGAGATCTCCGCGATCTCCTTCCACGCCTATGCCCTGCTCGCCGACCGCTATGCCCTGATGCCCTCGGGAGCGAGCTTCGGCGACGGCTACGGACCGGTGGTGGTGACCAGAACCGCCCGGCGGCGCGAGGAATTCCCCGAGCTCGTCACGGCGATTCCCGGCGAGCTCACCACCGCCGCGCTCGCCCTCAGGCTCTGGCAGCCCGGCGTGCGCACCGTGGTGGTGCCGTTCGACCAGATTCTGGAGGAGGTCCGGACCGGAAAGGTCGACGCCGGCGTGGTCATTCACGAAGGTCAGCTGACCTACCAGCAGGAGGGGCTGGTGGCCGTCACCGATCTCGGCGCCTGGTGGAAGGAAGAAACCGGCGATCCGCTGCCGCTGGGAGGCAACGGGATCCGCAAGGACCTCGACCCGGCCCACTCCCGCCGGCTCTGCCGCCTGCTCACCGAGAGCATCGCCTACGGCCTCGACCACCGTCAGGAGGCCATGGACTACGCCATGCGCTACGCGCGCGGGCTCGAGGACGACCCGGTCCGCTCCGATCGCTTCGTCGGCATGTACGTCAACGACTGGACGCGCGACTACGGCGCGGCCGGGCGGCGGGCGGTGCAGCGCCTGCTCGATCGCGGCCACGACGCCGGCATCCTGCCGCGGCGGGTGATCGCCGAATGGGTCGAGTCGGACTAGAGATGACTCTGACCGCCGTCGTTTTCGACCTCGACGGCACCCTGATCGATTCCCGCCCCGATATCGCCACGGCGGCGAATCGGATGCGCGCCGAGCTGGGGCTCGCCAGCCTGGCGCTCGACGAAGTCGGCAGGATGATGGGCGAGGGTTCGCGCAACCTCGTTCGCCGGGCCCTTGCCCCGGGATGGCCCGCGATGGCCGCGATGGACGCCGACCGGTTCGAACGTTCCCACACGCGTTTCCTGGAGCACTACGCTGCGGTCTGCACGGCGGAGACCCGGGCGTACGAGGGCGTCCCAGAGCTCCTCGAGGCGTGCGGCAGTCGCTGGCCGCTGGCGCTGCTCACCAACAAGCCAATCGCGATGACCCGGGCGCTGGTCGAGGCGCTCGACTGGGGGCGCTTCTTCCGCGTCGTCATCGGTGGCGACAGCCTGCCGTACCGCAAACCCGACGGCCGGGGTCTGCTCGCGGTCGCCGCCGCCTTGGAGTCCGCGCCGGCGACGACCCTGCTGGTGGGCGACAGCCGGATCGACGCCGAGACGGCGCGCGCCGCCGGGACGCAGTTCGTCTGGGCGGAATGGGGATACGCAGTGGCGGCGGACCGTCCGGGGCTCGCGGCCGGCGACTCCGCCGGGAGCCCCGCGGCTCTCGCCGCCTGGTTCGCCGCCCGTCCTCAGTAGCCTCTGAGGAAGTCGGTGACGCCGGCCTCCTGCTTCTCGCGGCGCGCGATGCAGATGCCGACGATGTCGACCACCTTCTCGAGGTTGTTCGGGCCACCGGAGACCTTGGCGAGGCGGGGTCCGAAAAAGGCGGAGATCTCGTCGCGGTGCGCGGCGTCACAGAACCCTGTCGTCGCCCAGACCAGCCCGGCGGTGTACTGCTCCGGCAGGGCGGCGGCGAGCGGATCCCAGGACCGTTTCACCCAGTCGAAGACCATCTGCCGGGTGGCGCGCTCGCCGGAGAGTGTCCAGGCGATGCCGCCGGACTCGCGGACGTCGAACTTGCCCGAGAGCACGAGCGCCAGGCCCTTCTCGACCGCCGCCGGATCGCGGAAGCGCCCCAGCGCTTCGATGATCTGGCGGCGGATGCGGCGATCCTGCTCCTTCGCCGCAGCGGCTTCGAGGGCGTCGAAGAGGGCGACGTCGCCGGAAGACGCGGCGATGCCGAGGACGCTGCCCAGCATCTCCTGTTCGACCGCTTTGGGATCGGCGAGCCAGGCCTGGGTCAGGCGAAGGGCCTCGGCCCGGGTCGCCGGGTCGGCGCCGACGATGCCCATGCCGCGCTGAACGCGCGGCCGGAGCAGGGTGTCGTCCATGCTCTCGCCGGGGTGCTGCGAGAAGCCGAGCTTGCGTGCGCGCGCGCCGAGGAGCTTGACGATGAAGCGCTGGTAGTTCGGCCGCACGGCGTCGGCGACCAGGTTGTCGTCGACCGAGTAGGCGAGGTCGAGCGCCGAGTCCACCACCAGGCGGCTCGGACTGTCGGCGAAGCGGGGTAGCACGCCCAGCGCCGCGGCCGGGGAGAGCTCACCGGACGAGAAACGGAAGCCGGTGTCGCCGAGCAGCGCGATCTGTTCGGCGATCGGCAGCGAGGACGAC
>JBGARM010000123.1:0-8353 GCA_044230215.1 Thermoanaerobaculia bacterium
ACTTCCAACCCCGAACGCGGACCATGGGAGTCATGTTAGCAACTTTCGCACCAGCCGGCCAGGCCAGCCGCCCGACAGTCCGGCCGAGGCTGGAACCGGCTAGGAGTCGGCGTGCGCGAAGCGCAGGCCCGCGGGGGCCGAGGTGAGGCCGTGGCTCTCGGCGCGGCGGAGGAACTCGGCGAGGCCGGCCTGTTCGGCGGGGCCCATGCGGTAACGCAGGTTGCGGGTGAAGTAATCGCGCAGGATCGCCGGCGAGAGGCCGGACTCGGTCGCGGTCTCGGCGATGATCTGTTCGAGCTCGGCGAGGCCGGTCGCAAAGCTCTCGTTGAAGGGAGCGACGAGCGCGGCCGTAGCGACTTCGTCCCGCGCGGCCCATACGGCGAAGACGAACGGCAGGCCCGTCATCTCCAGCCATTCGCCGGCGAGGTCGAGGACGACGTACCTCTCGCGCGGCACGGTGAGCGCCGGGTCGCCGATGATCAGCGCGGCGTCAGCCCCTGCAAGCATCTCCTCCAGGTTCGCGTGAGCTTGCCGGAAGATCGGTGCGAGACCATAGCGATCCAGCAGGATCATGCGGACGAGGGCGGCGGAAGTGCGGCTGTTCTCGTCAAGCGCCACTGAAGTGATCTCGGAGATCGACACCTTCGAGACCAGGAGAACGCTCCTCACCTCGTGCATCGCGGCGATGGCGAGGCCGGGAAGCACTGTCAAGCCCGGGATGCGCGCCAGCTCGATCGACGGCACGAGGCCGACATCGAGGGTGCCCGCAGCCAGCCGGTCGGCGATCACCGCCGGCGGCAGGCTCTCACAGGCGAAACCGCCCTCCGGCCCGAGGCGGTCGAGTCCGCGGGACAGGGGGCGGCTGTTGATGTAGTAGACGATCCCTACGCGGAGCAGATTCGCTCCTATTTTGACATCGCGTTGAGGAAGTCGAGGTTGGTCTTCGCCTTCGACAGCTTGTCGAGCAGCAGCTCCATCGACTCGACGACCGACAGCGGGTTGAGCACCTTGCGCAGCACCCAGACGCGGCGGAGCTCGTCTTCCGGCATCAGCAGCTCTTCCTTGCGGGTGCCCGACTTGTTGATGTCGAGCGCCGGGAAGGTCCGCTTGTCGACGAGCTTGCGGTCGAGATGGATCTCGCAGTTGCCGGTGCCCTTGAACTCCTCGAAGATGACGTCGTCCATGCGGCTGCCGGTGTCGACCAGCGCCGTGGCGATGATCGTCAGGGAACCGCCCTCTTCGATGTTCCGCGCCGCGCCGAAGAACCGCTTCGGACGATGCAGCGCGTTGGCGTCGATACCGCCGGAGAGGACCTTGCCCGACGGCGGCTGCACCGTGTTGTAGGCGCGCGCCAGGCGGGTGATCGAGTCGAGCAGGATGACGACGTCCTTCTTGTGCTCCACCAGGCGCTTGGCCTTCTCGATCACCATCTCGGCGACCTGCACGTGGCGGGTGGCCGGCTCGTCGAAGGTCGAGGAGATGACCTCGCCCTGCACCGAGCGCTGCATGTCGGTAACCTCTTCCGGCCGCTCGTCGATGAGCAGCACGATGAGGGCGACTTCCGGATGGTTCTTGGCGATCGAATGGGCGATCGACTGCAGCAGCATCGTCTTGCCGGTGCGCGGCGGAGCCACGATGAGAGCGCGCTGCCCCTTGCCCATCGGCGTCACGAGATCCATGACGCGCGACGACATGTCGCCGGGGACCTCGAGCTTCAGGCGCTCCATCGGGTAGAGCGGCGTCAGGTTGTCGAAGAAGATCTTGTTGCGGGCGACTTCCGGATGCTCGAAGTTGACCGCCTCGACCTTGATCAGGGCGAAGTAGCGCTCGCCGTCCTTCGGCTGGCGCACCTGGCCGGAGACGGTGTCGCCGGTGCGCAGGTCGAAGCGCCGGATCTGCGACGGCGAGACGTAGATGTCGTCCGGACCGGGGAGGTAGTTGTATTCGGGGGCGCGCAGGAAGCCGAAGCCGTCCGGCAGGCACTCGAGCACGCCCTCGGCGAAGATCAGGCCGGAGGACTTGGTCTGCGCCTCAAGGATCTTGAAGATGAGCTCCTGCTTGCGCAGACCGGGAGCGCCCTCGACTCCGAGGTCCTTGGCGGCGGTGGTGAGCTCGGCAATCGACATCTCCTTGAGGGCGCGGATGTCGAGCATCTGCTTGCCGTTCGCGCCGTTCCCCGTCGGGATCGGCTCGGATCCGACGTCGAGAGGCAACTCAAGGGGCTGTTCCGTGACCTTCGGCATGTTCTTTCTTCCTCGTCTGCTGCGGCGCGGTTTACCCCGCGAGAAATTCTGCGATGGATTTCCAGAGTTCACGGACACCCTCCCCTGTTTGGGTGGAGACGGCCAGGACCGCCGTCGGTTCTCCGATCTGCAACGCGCCGGCGATCTGCTTCATACGCCGGACCCGTTCTCCCCGTTTCACGTCGTCGACCTTGGTCGCGACGGCCAACGTGTTCAATCCCAGGTTTGCAAAATACTCACCAGCCTGCTCGTCGAGAGACGTCGCGCCGACCCTCGCGTCCACCAGATGAACCACGATGCGCTGCGGATGCGGGGTCCGCAGGTAGTCGTTGATGACTTCGGCCCATTGGCTGCGGGACTCCTTCGACGCTTTCGCGTAGCCGAAGCCCGGAAGATCGACGAAATAGAAGGAACCGTTGACCCGAAAGTAGTTGATCGTCTGGGTCCGGCCGGGGGTGGAGCTCGTGCGCGCCAACTTCCGGCCCAGAAGCTTGTTCAAAAGGCTCGACTTGCCGACGTTCGAGCGCCCGGCGAAGGCGATTTCCGGGAGCTCGTCCAGAATGAAACCCTCGCTGCCCGCCGCCGACTTGATGAACTCCGACTTCTCGATCTTCAGTGCCGACTCCGGAGCGCATCAGGAATTTGCTGCCGACCGGGACCCGACGCTCGCCGCGACTCGCTCACCGGTGCTCTCTTGCAAGCCCCTGCACGAACCGTTCCGGGAGTTCCTCCGGATAAGCCCGACCGCAGAGTATGAAAAGACCCGTCAGAGAAAGCAGAGCTTGCGGCGGATTCGGCGAGAGGATCAGTGCGCCAAGGAACCGGAACCCAGAGGGGGCTCCGTTGGCCGTCCCGGGAATTCTCCCTCATTTCGAGGCTGCCATGCAAGCTGCCCCTGCAGGGCGATCGGCAGAACCTCGTCCATCCACTCCACCAGGTGCACCTGGAGCACGTCCCGGACCTCGTTCGGGATGTCCTCGAGGTCCTTCTCGTTCTCGCGCGGCAGAATGAGCTCGGTGATGCCGGCGCGATACGCGGCCAGCGCCTTGTCCTTGATCCCGCCCACCGGCAGGACCTTGCCGCGCAGCGTGATCTCGCCGGTCATCGCCAGGTCGCGCCGGACCGGCAGCTTGGTAAGCGCCGAAATGAGCGCAGTCGCCATCGTGATGCCGGCAGAAGGCCCGTCCTTCGGGATCGCGCCCTCGGGAACATGGATGTGGACGTCGAACTTCTCGCTGAAGTCGGGGTCGATGCCGAAGATCTCGGCCCGGCTGCGCAGGTACGAGACCGCGGCGCGCGCCGATTCCTGCATCACCTCGCCCAGCTTGCCGGTGAGGATGAGCTTGCCCTTGCCTTTCATCAGGCCGACTTCCGTTTCGAGGATCTCGCCGCCGAACTCCGTCCAGGCGAGACCCGTGGTGACGCCGATCTCGGGCTTCTCCTCGCGCTTCCATGGCCGGAAGCGCGGCTTGCCGAGGAGCGCCGTGACCCGTTCGGGGCTCACCAGGACTTCGGCGCGCTTGCCCTCGGCGACGACATTGCGCGCCAGCTTGCGGCAGACCGAGGCGATCTCGCGATCGAGGTTGCGCACCCCGGCTTCACGGGTGAATCCTTCGATGAGCTGGCGCAGGGCCTCGTCCTCGAACGCGACGTGCGCCGCCTCGAGGCCGTTGGCCTTGAGCTGCTTCGGCACCAGGAACTGGCTGGCGATCGCCTTCTTCTCGTTGAGCGTGTAACCCGAGAGGTTGATGACCTCCATCCGATCGAGCAGCGGCGCGGGGATGGTGTCGGCCACGTTCGCGGTGGCGATGAACATCACCTTCGACAGGTCGTACTCCACGTCGAGGAAGTGATCGACGAAAGCGTGGTTCTGCGCCGGGTCGAGCACCTCGAGCAGAGCCGCCGACGGGTCGCCGCGGAAGTCCATCGACATCTTGTCGACTTCGTCGAGCAAGAACACGGGGTTGACCGTCCCCGCTTTCTTCATCATCTGGATGATCTGCCCCGGGAAGGCGCCGATGTAGGTGCGCCGGTGGCCGCGAATCTCGGCCTCGTCGCGCACGCCGCCTAAGGAGAGGCGGACGAACTTCCGTCCGACGGCGCGGGCGATCGAGCTCGCCAGCGACGATTTGCCGACTCCCGGAGGCCCGACGAAACAGAGGATCGAGGCCGGCGTCTCGGTGGTCAACTGGCGCACGGCCAGGAACTCGAGAATGCGCTCCTTGACCTTCTGCAGGCCGTAATGCTCGGCGTTGAGGATCTCCTCGGCCTTCGCGAGGTCCCTCAACTCGCGGCTCGACTTCTTCCACGGCACCGAGGCGATCCAGTCGATGTAGTTCCTCGAGACCGTCGCCTCGGCCGACACCGGCGGCATCGACTCCAGGCGCTTGAGCTCCTGATCGGCCTTCTCGGCGACCGCCTTGGGAAGTCCCGCCTTCTCGATCTTCGCCTTGAGCTCGGCGATCTCGTCGCTGCGGTCGTCCTTCTTGCCGAGCTCCTGATGGATGGCCTTGATCTTCTCGTTGAGGTAGTACTCCTTCTGCGCCTTCTCCATCTGCTTCTTGACCTGGACGTTGATCCGCCGGTCGAGATTCATCTTCTCCATCTCGACGTCGAGGAGATCGAGCAGGCGCTGCAGCCGCTCGTAGGGCGACAGCAGCTCGAGCATCGCCTGCTTCTCCGCCGTCGGGACGGTGAGATGCGAGGCCAGGGTGTCGGTCAGACGGTCGGGCTCGTCGAGCTTGAGCGTCGGGAGCAGGCCCTCGAAGGCGAGGTGCTGTGACATCTTGGCGTACTGCTCGAAGGCGCCGAGAACCTTGTTGACGAAGAGCTGCAGCTTCTCCGACATCGGGTACTGGATCTCGTAGGTCTCGAGGTGGCTCCAGAGCGTGCCTTCGCGCTCCTCGAAGTCCATGAGCTTGCCGCGCTTCAGCCCTTCGACCATCACCTTGATGTTGCCGTTGGGGAGCTTGAGGTTCTGCACAACGCGCGCCACCACGCCGATGTCGTAGAGGTCGTCGCGCATCGGCTCGTCGATCTTGGGGTCACGCTGGGCGACGAGGAAGATCCGCTTCTCGGGCGTGGCGAGAGCGATTTCGAGCGCGTGGACCGAGCTCTCCCGCCCGACGATGAACGGCGCCATCATGTGCGGGAAGACCACCATGTCCCGCAACGGCACGACCGGGAGGGACTCCCTGTGGGTCTCGACGAAGCTCTTGGACAAGCTCAACCGGCCTTTCGCAGCGTCGTCACCGGCTGGGAGCGGCGGACCACCGTGTCTTCGGTGATGATGCACTCCTGGATCTCGCGCTGCGACGGAATGGTGTACATCAGGTCGAGCATCAGCTCTTCGAGGATGATCCGCAGTCCGCGCGCGCCGACGTTCCGCTTCAGGGCCTCCTTGGCGACCGCCTTGAGCGCTTCGTCGGAGAACCGGAGCTCGACGTCTTCGAACTCGAACATCGTCTGGTACTGACGCACCAGGCTGTTCTTGGGTTCCTTGAGAATCCGCACCAGCGACTCCTCGTCGAGCTGTTCGAGCGAGGCCATCACCGCCAGGCGGCCGACGAACTCGGGGATCATGCCGAACTTGATGATGTCCTCGGGCAGCGCCTTCTCGAGCGGATTCTGCTTCGACTGCTCCTTCTTCGACTTGATGTCGGCGCCGAAGCCCATGGTCTTCTGGTTCAGGCGCTTCTCGATGTGCTCGTCGAGACCGACGAAGGCGCCGCCGCAGATGAACAGGATGTTGGTGGTGTCGATCTGCAGGAACTCCTGGTGCGGGTGCTTGCGGCCGCCCTGCGGCGGCACGTTGCAGATCGTCCCCTCGAGGATCTTGAGCAGCGCCTGCTGCACGCCCTCGCCCGAAACATCACGGGTGATCGAAGGGTTCTCCCCCTTGCGCGCGATCTTGTCGACCTCGTCGATGTAGACGATGCCGCGCTGGGTCTTCTCCTTGTCGTTGCCCGAAGCCTGGTAGAGCTTGAGGATGATGTTCTCGACGTCCTCGCCGACGTAGCCGGCCTCGGTCAGGGTCGTCGCGTCGGCGATCGTGAACGGCACGGAGAGGAGGCGCGCCAAAGTCTGCGCCAGCAGCGTCTTGCCGGTGCCGGTCGGTCCGATCAGCAGGATGTTCGACTTCTGCAGCTCGACGTCGCCGCTGCGCGGGCCCTTCTCGGAAAACTCGATCCTCCGGTAGTGGTTGTAGACCGCCACCGCGAGCTTCTTCTTGGCGAGATCCTGGCCGATGACGTACTCGTCGAGCAGCGCCTTGATCTCGTGCGGCTTCGGGAGCTTCGTCTCCTGCTGCTGCTCGAGGAGACGATCCTCGGCGATGATGTCGAGGCAGATATCGACGCACTCGTCGCAGATGAAGACCGTCGGCCCGGCGATCAGCTTCTTGACCTCGCGCTGGCTCTTGTTGCAGAACGAACACCTGAGGGCGTCGTCGCCGGATTCTTTCTTGGGCATCTCTCCTCCGAAATCGCGAGTCGCCGGCCAGCCGCTGGCTGGCGATCCCGACCGCTACAACCAACTCAACTACGCCGCTATTCCGTCACCCGGATCAACCCGGATTCGACTCTGGAAGTAGCCGGAAAATCATAGCAGAGGCGCCGAGAAGGGGACCGCGGGGCCCCGCACCCGGGCGGGCCGGCCCACGCACCCTGCCCCCGAGATCCCTTGGGAAAGTGGGTGGCACCTCTTCGGGGAAATCGGCCAAGGAAATCGACTGGCACCTATTCTGGCGCAACTCGCACGAGGCTTCAGTCGGGTTCAGCTACACCCGCATCGCGCAGGCGCATCAAACCATCGAGAAGCTCGCGAAAGTTCCGATGTCGCTTTGGCGCGACGTAGACAATGCTGGGATCACCGCGTTCAAGAAAGAGAGGTATCGCGCGAGCCCAATAGGATCCGGACAAATCGGGCTCCCGGAATCTGCCCCGCATCGCCTTCTCGCGAGTGACTATCACCTGAGTTTCTGGATCTCGGCGCACGAGCTCCGCCGGCACTCCGCGAAGGTCGGCCTCTTCAAACTCGGCCTCGGAGATGTCCAGCGCCCAATCGACGCCTGCGTAGTAGGCGGCATTCGCTTCATCGAAGGCGCGCTGCTCGGAAGGAAGAGCCGTGGCAGTCGCGACGGCTCGGCTGAGCATAATCCGACCGACCCGGCCGCGAAGCGTCACGTGCCTGAGAACCGCACCCCAGCACTGAAGGAGTCCGTGCGTCTTCAGTCCCTCGACCAGCACCTCTTCGATGATGGCCGTGTCAACGACACAGCCACGAGCTTCGCAGCGGAGAAGCTTGACGTTCCGTACGGTAGAGCGTAGTCGGGGGTCTCGAGTGATCGAGACCCCAGAGCTTGTGAAACTGCACTGTCGGAACTCTAAGTCTGCAAAAACCGACGCCGTTCCTCGGTCCATGAAGTCGTCAAAGTGCTGCTTCTCAAAGATTCTCACGGCTCGATCTCCGGAAAGAGTCGGAACCCCTGTGGCCGATCGTACGTCAGTACATTGAGACCGGCGCCATAGCCCTTGCGATTCAAGTGCTTCCCTACTTGCGCCGTGGTCGTGATGTCGAAGTTCATTGTTGCCGCACGACTTCCTGGTTGACCGACGAAGTCGGGGTTGTTGGGGCCACCGACGTGCTTGAAGAGTTGAGAATGAAGCTCGCTATCTCGCACTTCTCTCGCCGCCAGACGCTCCACTGCTTTTCCGTAGTTTGCAGGCGCGAGGCGCGTGCTGGTCTGGCCTGCCCCAAGAGGTGCCACCCGATTTTCATGACGGACCCTCCAGGCCTCTCGGCGCCAGATAGCTGGCCTCCGTTCCGTCTTATCTGTCGATGTCAAGAAGACTACGCTACATACCGCCCGGAGGGGCCCTGGTCGAGATCACCTGCCGAACGATCCAGGGCCGCCTACTCCTGCGCCCTTCGGCGGGCATGAACGACCTCATCCGGGGTGTTCTGGCCCGCGCCGCACGCCTGACCGCCGCTCAGGTCAAGATGATCGAATCCATCCACCAGAACGCGGCGCCCGAGGTGGTGGCCGCAGTGAAGTCCGGCGAACTCTCGCTGAACGCCGCCGCCGTCGTCGCCACGCTATCAGTTGAGGA
>JBGARM010000124.1:0-8235 GCA_044230215.1 Thermoanaerobaculia bacterium
GCATAGCCGGCGCGTTCGCGCCCGACTCCACCGAGCCGTAGGAGGACGAACACCCACCCGGCCAGGACGCCGAGGTGGAACCCGCTGATCGAGAGCAGGTGTACGAGGCCTGCGCCGACGAAATTCTCGAGCAGGTCACGATCGAGGTCGCCACGGCGGCCGACGACGAGGGCGTCCACCAGCGGTGCGCGCTGCCCGAACAGGCGCCCGGCGGCTTCGTGGATCCCGGCATCCACTCGGTGTGCGTGGATCCGCGGGATGCGCGCCGCGTGATCGTCGGCGTCTCTTGCGGCGGCGTGTGGGAGACGCGCGACGGCGGCGACGCCTGGCACAACGTGGCGGCGGGCATGCGGGCCGAATACATGCCGCCGGAGCGCGCCGGCGATCCGGCCATCCAGGATCCGCACCGCGTGGTGCGCTGCGCCGCCGATCCGGACTGGCTGTGGGCGCAGCATCACAACGGCATCTTCGTGCGGCCCGCCGGCGCGGCGAGTTGGCAAGAGGTCAGCGCCGCCGCCCCGGTGTCGGCCTTCGGCTTCGCCTGCGCGGTGCACCCGCACGATCCGCGCACCGCGTGGTTCGTCCCGGCCCACTCCGATCAGAAGCGGACGCTGATCGACGGCAAGGTCGTGGTCAACCGCACCCGCGACGGCGGCCAGAGCTTCACCGCGCTGCGCGCCGGGCTGCCGCAGGAGCACGCCTACGACGTCGTCTACCGTCACGCGCTCGACGTGGACGCCGAGGGCCGCGGCCTCGCCTTCGGCTCCACCACAGGAAGCCTGTGGGCGAGCGAGGATGGCGGCGACCGCTGGCAAGAATTGAGCACGCGCTTGCCGCCGGTCTACTGCGTGCGCGTGTCGGCATGAGTCTCGCCCTGCTGCTTCTCGCCGCGCTGGCGCAGGATCCGGCGCGAGCCCTCGCCGACGCCGTGGACCTGCCCACCCCCGCGGCGCGGCGCGCGGCCGCGCTGGCGCTGGCGCAGCGGCAGGACGTCGGCGTCGAGCAGTGGCTGGCGGCGGCGCTGGCGCTCGCGGGGCTGGGGCTCGCCACCGTCCACAGCGCGTCGGCGGAGCTCGGCACGGACTTCTTCTCGCGCCAGCTCGTCTGGGTCGGCGTCGGCCTCGTGGCGATGGTGATCACGTTCAGCTTCAACTACCACACGCTGCTCGGCTTCTCGCTGCCGCTCTACGTCCTGGCGCTCGTCACCCTGGCGCTGGTGCTGGTCCTGGGCTACGAGGCGGGGGGCGCGCAGGGCTGGTTCCGCCTCGGCTCGGTGGGCCTGCAGCCCTCCGAGTTCGCCAAGCTGGTGACGGCGCTCTACCTCGCGCGCTACCTGGCGGCGCCGTCGACGCGCCAGCTGCCGCTGCGCCAGATCGCCACCGCCGTCGCCCTCGTCGGGCTGCCGATGATGCTCATCGTCCTCGAGCCCGACCTGGGCGGCGCCGCGATGTTCGTGCCGATGGCGGCGGGGATGCTCCTGGTATCGGGCGTCCGGATGCGGATCCTGCTCACCACCCTGGCCGTCGGCCTGGTGGCCGGCGGGTTGATCTGGAGCCTGGGGATGAAGCCGTACCAGCGCCAGCGGGTGCTCACCTTCCTCGCCCCCGACACCGATCCGCTGGGCGCCGGCTATCAGGTGCGGCAGTCGAAGATCGCCGTCGGCTCGGGCGAGGTCACCGGCCGCGGCTACGGCCAGGGGACGCAGAGCCAGCTGCGCTTCCTGCCGGCGCGCCACACCGACTTCATCCTCTCGGTGCTCGCCGAGGAGTGGGGCTTCGTCGGCGTCGGCACGGTGCTGCTGCTCTACGCCGCCTATCTCGCCAACCTCGCCGCGGTCGCCATGCGCGCCCAGGATCGCGCCGGCATCCTCCTCGTCGTCGGCCTGGGGAGCACCTTCGCCTTCCACGTGCTCTACAACTCGGCGATGGTCATCGGCCTCGTGCCGGTGACCGGCATCCCGCTCCCCTTCCTCTCCTACGGCGGCTCGTTCACTCTGCTCAACTTCATCGGCCTCGGCCTGATCCTCGGCGTCGACTACCGGCGTTTCGCGAATCGCTAGCCGGCCGAGGTTCGAACGGGCGCAAGCGCCCGGGAAATAGGGCCTTGGAGCCCGGCTGCGGGTAAGATCGGGCAACGGAGGTCCCCGTGGCCCACAAGATGCTGGTCGAGAGCGATCCGCACGAGACCCGCGTGGCGGTGCTCGAAGAGGATCTGCTGACCGAGATCTACCTCGAGCGCCGCTACCATCGCGGCGTCGTCGGCAACGTATACAAGGGGCGGGTGTCGCGCGTGCTGCCGGGGATGCAGGCGGCGTTCGTCGACATCGGCCTCGATCGCGACGCCTTCCTCTACGTCGCCGACGTCTATCTGCCGAGCGAGAGCGAGACCGAAGCCGCCGCCGACACGGTCGCCGGCGGGCTCGTCGGGGCCCTCTCCGGTGACGACGAGCTCGAGCTCGCGCCGAACCTGCACGACGACGACACCCTCTCGGGCGCGCCCGCGCGCCCCGACTACGGCGCGGGCCCGACCATCGACTCGCTGCTCAAGGTCGGCCAGGAGCTGCTCGTCCAGGTCACCAAGGACCCGCTGCCGAACAAGGGGGCGCGGGTCACCACCCAGGTGACCTTCCCGGGGCGGTTCGTGGTCTTCCTGCCGACGGTGTCGCACGTCGGCGTGTCGCGGAAGATCGAGGACGAAGCCGAGCGCCTGCGCCTGCGCGAGCTGCTCGAATCACTGCCGCGCGGCTCGGGCGGTGGCGGCGTCATCGTGCGCACCGCCGGCGAAGGCCGCAGCGCCGAAGACTTCTCGGCCGATCTCGCCTACCTGCGGGCGCGCTGGGAGTCGGTGCGCAGCCGCGCCGAGACGGCGGTGGCGCCGGCGCTCATGCACCAGGACTTCGACCTCGCGCTGCGTCTGGTGCGCGATCTCTTCTCGGCCGAGTTCTCGCTCCTCTGGGTCGACGGCGAGTCGACCTACGAGCGCATCGTCGAGTTCCTCGACCAGGTGCAGCCGCAGCTGGTGGGGCGCGTCAAGCTCGACCGCGAGGAACGGGGACTGTTCGAGCGCTTCGGCATCGAGAAGGAGATCGAGGCGGCGCTCAAACCCAAGGTGTGGCTCAAGTCGGGCGGCTACCTGGTGATCAATCCGACCGAGGCGCTGGTGGCGATCGACGTCAACACCGGCCGCTTCGTCGGCCAGCACAATCTCGAGGAGACGGCGCTCGCCGCCAACCTCGAAGCGGTCGAGGAGGCGGTGCGGCAGATCCGTCTGCGCGATCTCGGCGGCATCATCGTCCTCGATCTCATCGACATGACCGAGCCCGCCCACCGCGAACAGGTCTTCAGCGCCCTCGAGCTCGAGCTGCGCAAGGACCGCGGCAAGCACAAGGTGCTGTCGATCTCGGAGTTCGGACTGGTGCAGATCACCCGCAAACGCAGCCGCGCCAACCTCGAGCGCCTGCTCACCCAGACCTGCCCCTACTGCGAAGGCAGCGGCCGCATCAAGTCGGTGGCGACCATCTGCCTCTCGCTGCGGCGGGCGGCGCTCGCCCTGCGCGGCACGCTGATCTCGAAGGAGCTCCTGGTCCGGGTGCACCCGGACGTCGCGCGCATGCTGCAGCGCGAGGAGCGCGGCATCATCGAAGAGATCGAACGCGAGCTCGCGGTCGGCATCATCATGCAGGCCGACGCCAAGCTCCATCATTCGAGCTTCGATATCCTCGAAGTGTGACGTCGCTGCCCCGCGCCCCCACGAGCTCCGATATCCTCGAAGCGTGACTTCGATCCCCTTCGCCTGGCCGGGCTTCCGCGGCGAGGCCTCGCCTCGCCTCGCCGGCCTCGACCTGCCGGGGGCGGCCCGCCAGCTGCTCGACCCGGCGGCGGCCACCGCGACGCTCCACTGGGGGCGCAACTACATCTATCGCGCGACGCTGCCGACCGCCGCGGGCGACCTGGCGGTGGCGGTGAAGCAGTTCCGCGAGCGCAGCCTTCGCGCCCGTTGGCTGCGCGCCCGTGGGCGCTCCAAGGCGGCGAAGAGCTTCCGCATGGCCGAGGCGTTCGCCGCTGCCGGCCTCTCGACCCCCGAGCCGCTGTTCTATGCCGAGGCGGAGGCCGGTCCGCCGACGGCGATCTTCGTCACCCGGCTGCTCGCGGAGCGCGTCGAGCTGCGCTATCTGCTGCGCGCGAGGAACGCCGGCACCGACCGCGAGAGTTTCCCGCAGATCGACGCCGCGGCGGCGATCGCGGCGGTGGCCGGGTATGCCCGCCGGATGCACGACGCCGGCTTCTTCCATCGCGACTTCTCGATCGGCAATCTCCTCCTGCAGGCGGGCGCTGTCCCCGGCGAGATCGCCGACGTCGCGGTGCTCGACCTCAACCGCTGCCGGAGGCAGCGCGCGGTTGCCGCGACCGACCGGATGCGCGATCTCTGCCGCCTGCCGCTCGAGCGCGGCGACGACCGCGAGCTTCTGCTCGCGTCCTACTTCGCTCCACAGGCCGTCCCGGAGTCGGCGCGGCGCAGCTACGAGCTTGCCCGGCGGAGCTTTCTGGCCAAGATCCGCTTCAAGACCGGCCTGCGCGGCGCGCTGGCCAAAGTGAAATCCTGGCTCGTGCCGCGCGGCACACACGCGCACATCCCGCCGCCGCCCGCGGCGGCCGAGGTCCGCGACCGCGCGGTCTGGGACCGCCTCTCCGATCAGCCCCATCAGCACGCCGGGCGGCTCGCCCGGGCCGGCATCCGCCTGGCCGACCTGCCGAAGCATCTGCGGGCGGTGGCGGCTCTTGCCGCCGCGCTGCCGCGCATCCGGCGCCGGTATCGCCAACTGTCCGCCGGCGCGGTCGCGCCCTTCCCCTGGCCGGAGCCGGGGATCGCCCTGCGCCCCTGGCCCGAGAACCGGGAGGCGCTGCTCGCCGCCTTCGACCGGCTCGGCGCGCGCCGGGCCACCCTCCGCCTGCACCCGTGGCAGGAGAGCCATGACGACGAGTGGGAGCTTGCCCGCGCCCTCGCTGAGCGCGGCGTCGAGCTCGCCTTCACGCTGCCGCAGAATCGCGAGCTGGTGCGCGATCCGGCGCGCTGGGAGGCGGCGATCAGCGAGCTCGCCCGCCGATTCCGGCCGTTCGGCAAGCGCTTCCAGATCGGTCAGGCGATCAACCGCAGCAAGTGGGGAATCTGGAACTACGACGAGTACCTCGGCCTCGCGGCGCGCGCTGCGGCGATTCTCCGCGCCGGGCCCGACGGCTCCGGCGTCGAGCTCTTCGGGCCGGCGGTGATCGACTTCGAGGCCCACATCACCGCGGCGGTGGTCAATCTGCGGTCGCCTGCCGGACTCCCGGAGCTCCTGTTCGACGGCCTCGCGAGCCTGCTCTACGTCGACCGCCGCGGGGCGCCGGAGAACGAGCAGCTGGGCTTCGACACCGCCGGCAAGGTCCGGGTGCTGGCGGCGATCGCCGGCACGGCCCGCCGGGTCGCCTCCCCGCGGCAGTGGATCCCGGAGGTCAACTGGCCGCTGCGCGAAGGGCCGCATTCCCCGGCGGGCAAGAGCGTCGCGGTGGACGAAGAGGCGCAGGCGGACTTTCTGGTGCGCTACTACCTCTTGGCCGCCGGCACCGGCCGGGTCGAGCGCATCGACTGGTGGCAGCTGGTCGCCAAAGGCTACGGCCTGTGCGACCCGCAGCCCGACGGCACTCTGCGGGAGCGGCCCTCGTTCCGGGCGATGTCCACCCTGATCCGCGAGCTCGCCGGCACGACCTGCCACGGCGCGCTCGCGGCCTTGCCGCCGGGCGCCCGGGCGCTGCGGTTCACCCGCGGTGAGGACGAAGAGATCGTCGTCGCCTGGTCCACCGCCGGCACGCCCGACTGGACGCCGCCGCGCGCTCCGCGGCGGGTCGTCGATCGCGACGGCCGCGAGCTGCCTGCCACGGCTGGACCGCACCGCCTGCTCTCGGCGCCGCGCTACTTCCACAGCGATCTCGGTTGACCCGACGATCGTCGGCGTCCACCTCCGACGAAAGTGAGGGGTGGCGGAGGGCGCGAGAGGGGAAGATGGACCGGTGAAGCCGCTTCGCGGTACCGTCCCGGGTCGAGCGCCAGTGAACTCCCCGCCCGACCTTTCGCCCGACGCCCGCGCCGGAGAGAAGCTCCTGCTGCTCATGCGGGTCGGGCGGATCATCGCCTCCGACCTGAAGCTCTTCGAGATGCTGCAGAAGACCGCCGACGCCATCCACGAGCTGCTCGGCTACCCCAACGTCGACCTGCCGCTGGTCGACGAGCGCGATCCCGAGACGCTGGTGGTGCGCGTCCGCGGCGGCGCCTACAAGGAGCGCATCCGCCACGAGGACCGCATTCCGATCGCCCGCGGTGTCATGGGGGCCGCGGTGCGCGAGCGCCAGACGCAGGTGGTCAACGACGTCGCCGCCGACCCGCGCTACGTGCAGCCGCCCTCGGGGCTCGCCGTCACCGCCGAGCTCGCGGTGCCGATCCTGCACGCCGGCCGTCCTCTCGGTGTGTTGAACGTCGAAGGCGACCGGCCGTTCACTGCCGTCGACGTGCAGCTGCAGGAGCTCGTCGCCGACCACCTGGCGGTGGCGATCGAGAACGCGCGCCTGTTTGCCCAGGAGCGGCGTCTGGCGGTCCTCGAGGAGCGCCAGCGCCTGGCGCGCGACCTCCACGACTCGGTCACCCAGCTGCTCTTCAGCTCGACCCTCCTCGCCGAGTCGCTCCCCGGGCTGCTGCGCAAGGGGATCGAGGAGGCGGCGCCCACGCTCGAGCGCCTGATCGAGCTCAACCGCCGGGCGCTGGGCGAGATGCGCGGGCTGCTGCGCGAGCTCGCCCCCGGCGGCTCCGGCGCCGACTTCTCGAGCCGCGAGCTGCCGGCTCCGGCGATGGTGATGCTGCACCGCCACGGCCTGGTCGAGGCGCTGCGCACCGAGCTCGCGACGGTCGCCGCGCAGGGCCTGGGCACCCACCTCGAGGCGTCGACCTACGAACGCCAGTCGCGCGAACGCGAGGAGATGCTGCTCAGGGTGGCGCAGGAGGCGTTGGCGAATGCCGTCAAGCACGCCGCCGCCCGCGAGGTGAGCGTGCGTCTGGCGGCGCTCGCAGGCGAAGTCGTGCTCTCCATTCAGGACAACGGCCGCGGCTTCGACGCCCGGAGCGCCGTGCGCGGCGATGCGGCGCAGGGGCGCCGCGACGGCGGCATGGGCCTCGCGTCGATGCGTGACAGGATTCGCGGCCAGTTCGGTCAGTTGATCGTCGAGAGTGCCCCCGGCCTCGGCACCACCGTCGAGGCCCGGCTTCCGCGTTGAAACCGTCCCGGAGCTCCTCTATGTCCTCCATGTCCGACCTTCCCGCCCCGCCGCTGCGCCTGATGCTGGTCGACGATCACGAGATCGTGCGCGAAGGGCTGCGCACGCTCCTCGAGCAGGAGGACGACATCGAAGTCGTCGGCGAGGCCGAGGACGGCGAGGCCGCCGTGCGCATGGCCGCCGAGCGCCACCCGGACGTCGTGCTGATGGACGTGATGATGCCCGGCATGGGCGGCATCGAGGCGACGCGGCGGCTGCTGGCTCTGACGGCGCCGCCGCGGGTGCTGATGCTCACCAGCCTCGCCGACGAAGCGGCGATCCGCGAGGCGGTGGCGGCCGGCGCGATGGGCTACCTGATGAAGGACGTCTCGCGCGCCGAGCTGGTGCGCGCGGTGCGCGACGCCGCCCGCGACCGCCCGACGCTCCACCCCGAGGCGCAGCGCATCCTGATGAAGCGGCCGGAGAAGAGCCCGCTCGACGACCTGACGCCGCGCGAGCGCTCGGTCCTCGACCTCGTCGCCGAGGGCAAGAGCAACCGCCAGATCGCCAACCGCCTGGGGCTCACCGAGGGCACAGTGAAAGGCTACGTCTCGATCCTGCTCGACAAACTGGGCGTCCAGGACCGCACCCAGGCGGCCCTCCTGGCGGTGAGCCTCAAGCGCGGCGGAGGCGCGCCGCGCTAGAAGACGCGGCGCATGTGGCACCCTTCGGGCGCGCCCTCCGTTGTAGTCTGTCGAGGAGGAAATTCAGCCATGAAGCGCCATCGTTCCATCCTGGCCCTGTTGTTCGTCGGCGGCGTTGCTGCAGCCGTCGCTCCCGCCGCCGCGCAGATCGAAGTGATCCCCGAGTCGGAGCTTTCGCCGGGGGCGAAGTTCGCCGTCGCGATCGAAGACGACGACCTCGACAAGGTGCGGGCACTCCTCGACTCGGGGCT
>JBGARM010000125.1:0-8216 GCA_044230215.1 Thermoanaerobaculia bacterium
GTCGAGAAGCTCTTGCCGGCGTCGCTCGAGACCCGCACCGTGAAGTCGACGCTGTAGACCCGGTTCGGATCCTGGGGATCGACGCGCAGCTCGCAGAAGTAGAACGGCCGCGGGTTGACGTTGGGCTCGTTGTTGACTGTCTTGAAAGACCGTCCACCGTCGTCGGAGCGCAGCAGCGCGCTCTTGCCCGCTTCGACCATGGCGTAGACGACTTCCGGATTCGACCGCGAGAGTCCGAGCCCGATGCGGCCGAGCTCCCCCTCGGGGAGGCCGTCTTCGACCTCGAGCCGCTTCCAGGTCTCGCCGCCGTCGAGCGAGCTGTAGAGGCCGGAGCCCGGACCGCCCGACTTGAAGTAGTAGGGCCAGCGGCGGAACTGCCACATGGAGGCGAACAGCCGGTTGGGGCTCCCCTCCACCATGGCGATGTCGGCGCCGCCGGTCTTCTCGTCGACGTAGAGCACCTTCTTCCAGCTCTTGCCGCCGTCGGTCGTCTTGAAGATGCCGCGCTCGGGGTTTTCTCCCCACTCGCGGCCGAGGGCCGCCACCCAGGCGATGTCGGGGTTGTCGGGATGGAGCACGATGCGGTGGATGCGCTCGGTGCCTTCGAGGCCCAGATGCTGCCAGGTCGCGCCGCCGTCCGCCGAGCGGTAGACGCCGTTGCCGACCGAGGCGCTGTTGCGCACGTTGCCTTCGCCGGTGCCGACCCAGACGATGGACGGGTTCCGCCGATCGATGGCGATGGCCCCGATCGCGGCGACCGGCTGGTCGTCGAAGATCGGCTTCCAGGAGATGCCGCCGTCGAGCGACTTCCAGACGCCGCCGGTCGCCGCCCCGACGTAGACGATGTCGGGATTCGACTCGACCGCGGCGATCGCCGCCACCCGGCCGCTCATCCCCGCCGGCCCGATCAGGCGCGGCGCGAGGCCGGCGAGCAGGTCGGCGTCGAAGCTGGCTGCGGGCGTGGCGGCCGGCCCTGCCGCGGCGGCGGCGAAAGCCGTCGCTGCGCCGGCAAGCGTCAGCAGCGCGGCGGCGAGAACGGGTCGGGCGAACGGACTCCCCTGCAGGTGCATGCGCATGTCGTCTCCCCTGTCCGGGGAATCCTACGCAAAACTGCACCCTCTCGCGCGCCGTCGTACAGCTAGAATCATTCTGTGGCAAGGAACACCCGGCAGCGGGCGGCCACCGTCGCGGCTTCGACGTTCACCCGCCCGCCTTGCGGGTATTGCAGGGACACTCCGAGTCCTGCACCATGTCCTCGCGTATCCGACTCGGAGCAAGGCCACGCTGCTGCCGTGACGGATGAAGAGCGTTCGTTCGGAGGTCGCGATGAATCGCTGGCACGCTTCCAGATCTCGCCGCCCGGGAAGATCTGCGATCCTCGGGTCGCTCCTGGCGATCGTCACGCAAACGAGCGGCCTCGCTTTCGCCAATTGGAGCTGGGGTGTTCCAGGAAACGGATTCGGCACCGAGGGCCTCGAAGTGGTCGACCTCGACGGCGATGGCAGACTCGAGATCCTCGGCGCGACGACCTGGAGCAACACGGCAGAATCGCGATGGATGACTCTGCGGGTCGACGGCGGCCTGCAGGTGGATTTCGTCAGTCCGACAGAAGCCACCTGGTTCGAGCAGCTGCGATCCGTGCCGTCGACCGAACATGCCGGTGCCGACGTCGTCCTGTTCAAGCGGCCCAATATCGAGGTTGTAGACGGACGTGACGGCAGAACGCTGCGGACCATTCCTACCGAGCTCGATGTGGTCAACGGTCTCGAGGTCGTGGATCTCGACGCCGACGGCTTCCTCGAGATCGTCACTTGTGACAGCTGGTCTCTGGCCATCTACGACTACCTCTCCGGAGCCCTGAGCGCGGTCTATCCTCAGTACGGCTGCGGGTATCTGGCGGTGGGACAGGCGGACCTCGACCCTCAACTCGAAATCGCCATCGCAGGCAATGCCCTCGGCGGGCTGGTGGTCGACGGATCTTCACTGGAGACGCAGCTGTTTTGGCCCGGCGAGCTGGGTTCGGCGGTGGCGCTCGCCGACTTCGACCTGGACGGAATCTCCGAGATCGTCGACGGCTACTGCCTCTCGGGGAGCATCTGCATTCGCAGTGCGGCGACCGGCTCGATCCTCTACGAGATCCCCGACGCGTTCGCGGAATCCGTTCTCGCGGTGGACTTTCAGGGAGACGCCCGGCCGGAGCTGGTGTCCTCGAGCTACGGACGCTTGACCGCCGTGGACGTGGCGAGCGGCGAGGTGCTCTGGAGCGAAGAGGGCTCCGGGTTCATGGCGCCGCGCATCGCCTCCGGCAACCTCGACGGCGATGCGGCCATCGAGATCGTCTGGGGCGTTTCGGGTCCGATCTCAGCCACCGATGTCTATGTCTACGACACGGGAAAGAAGGCCGTAGAAGCCGTATTCGAGAGCCTCGACGGTCCGTTCTACCAGGTCATTCCCGCCGATGTCGACGGCGATGGCAAGCTCGAGATCGTCGCCGTCTCGGGGACCACGAACCAGGGCTACGAGAGCGGCCAGTATGTCGTCCTGGATCCGCGCGACCAGGAGATCGTCGGCTGGGGTCCCCAGCCGCTTTGGAACAACCTCGAGCCACTCTACAGCCTGATCGTCGCCGATCTCGACGGTGACGGCGCCCTCGCGAGCTGCCGGGGAACCGACGCCTTCTTCGTCGGGCGGGTGGTCTGCAGCGACTTTCATTCCGGAGTCGAAGAGTGGACCCACGATCTCCCTGCCGGCGTGGGAATCCGGAAGATGAAGGCCGCGAAACTCCGTGGCGATGCTTCGCTGGACATCGTGGTCGGTACCTATGCCATTCACTCGGGAGCTCCATCCATCGATGTTCTCGCGCTCGACGGCGGGACCGGAAACGTGCTCTGGCGTTACATCTGGCCAACCTGGACCTTCGACGGCGTGAGCCATCTGGAAGTCGCAGACGTCATGGGCAGCCCCAGACCAGAAGTCCTGGCCGCGGCGTTCGCAGGCACTCTCGTCGTCCTGAGCGCCGATGCCGGATCCGTCCTGGCCGGGCCTTTCGCGCTCGGCCTGACGGCGCTCGCGACGTCCAAGTTCGAGTTCGCTCCCAACGCCAGAATCCTGGTCGGAACGGCGACCGGAGGCCTCTTCGCCCTCGACCCGCAGAACGGGACCGTGACTCCGCTCGGAGCGCCAGTGGCGGGCCCGATCCGGGGTCTCGAGACCGCCGACCTGACGTTCGACGGCATGCCCGACCTGATCTACGTCGCCAATTCCCGCCTTACCGTTCGCGACGGCTCGACCTTCGCGGATGTCTGGTCGAGCGCACCCCTGGCGAGCGACGCCGGGACACTGGACGGTCTCGCGCTGGGCGACTTCCTTGGCGACGGACTCCTCGAGATCGCGGTGGGATCGTGGAAGGGCGTCGATGTTTTCGACCTTTCCTTCGCGGTCGTCTTCCGGGACGGATTCGAATCCGGCTCCTCGTGCGAGTGGAGCTCGAGCGAGCCCTCGCCGGGTTGCGCCGCGGCAGGCGGCTAGAATCGGCGCGTGGCGAGGAAGACCCAGCAGCGGACGGCCATTCGCGACGCCTTCGCCGGCGCCGATCGGCCGCTCTCGCCCGTCGAGGCGCTCGCGGTGGCGCAGGAGAGCGTCCCCGGGCTCGGCATCGCCACGATCTATCGCAACGTCAAGGCGCTGGTGGAAGAGAAGTGGCTCTCCGAAGTGCAGCTGCCGGGCGCGCCCAGCCGCTACGAGGTCGCCGGCAAGCAACACCATCACCACTTCCGCTGCCGCATCTGCGACCGCGTTTTCGACGTCGACGCCTGCCCGCCCGATCTCTCCGCCCTCACTCCGCGCGGCTTCCGCCTCGAAGGCCACGACATCACCCTTTTCGGTCGCTGCGCGAGCTGTGCCCGGCGCTGATCGCCAGCCCCGCCGCCGCGCGAGCCGCCGCTCGCGTCTGGCCTGGGCAGGCCTGGGACTCCTCGCGCTCGCCGCCTGCGGTGACCCCAGGCAGGCCGCCAGGGTCCTCCGGCCGGACTTCGCCGGCCGCGAGCTCGGGACCGTCGTCGAACCGTCGCGTATCCGCCACGAAGGAGTCCGGCTCCTGCCCGGAGATCCTCTCGTCTGGACACTCTCCCTGCCGGCCGAGGGGCGCCTCCGTTTCGCCTGGGGGGCAGCGGCACCCGGCACGGCGAAGCTCGCGATCACGGTCGAAGGCGCACCGCCGCGCCCGGCGATCGAACGGACCTTCGACGCCACCGCCGGGATCTTCTACGAGGAGCTGCCGATCGACACGACGGCGCCCACCGTCGTCCGGCTCAGCTCCGACTTCCCTGCCGGGGTCGTGATCTCGGACCTGCGGATCGTCCAGCCCAGCCCGCGCAACGACTCCCTGATCGTCATCCTTCTCGACACGACGCGCCGGGACGCGATCGGGCTCTACGGCAGTCGGCGTCCGACGACGCCCAACCTCGATCGCATCTTCGCCCGCGCCTGGAAGGCCGAGCGCGCCTGGGCGCCGGCCTCGTGGACGACGCCGTCGGTCGCCAGCCTCCTGACCGGGCGGCTGCCGGCGAACCAGGAAGACGCCTCCGGCGCCGCGATCGGGATCGCGCCGGACGTCACAACCCTCGGGCATGACTTCGCGGCCGCCGGGTGGTCGACGGCCCACTTCAACGCCAATCCGGCGCTCAACGTGGAAAACGGATTCGCTCGCGGCTTCACGACGTTCTACACCCCGCCGTACGAGATGTCCTCGATGGCGCTTCCCGGCAGCGACATGCTCGGGCGCCTTCCCGCCTGGCTCGCCGCCCACGACGGCGAGCGCTTTCTGCTCTATCTCCAGCTCATCGAGCCGCACGAGCCGTATGGCCGGCCCGACCACCCGCCGGGCAAGACGCCGTTCGATCCCGACTACACCGGGCGCATTCGCGGCGACGAGAGCCACTTCGCCCTGAGCTTCGACCCGACCCTGGAGGCCCGCGACGTCGCGCATCTGCGGGCGCTCTACGACGACGACGTGCGCTGCGGCGACCAGCTCATCGGCCAGCTCTGGGACGGGCTCGACCCGGCGCTGCGCGCCCGCGCCACCCTGGTGTTCCTCGCCGACCACGGCGAGGAGTTCCTCGAGCATGGCGGCTGGAAACACGGCCCGTCGCTCTACGACGAAGTGCTGCGGGTGCCGTTCCTGGTCCGTTCCGGCAACGGCAGGAGCCCCTTGGCGACGCCCGCCGACACGCTCGCCTCGCTCACCGACTTCCTGCCGACGATCGAGCACTACCTCGAAATTCCGCTTCGCCGGCCGGTCGATGGCGTCGACCTGCTGCAAGAGAAGAGCTGGGCGCGAGAAGCGCTGCCGCCGATCCGCATGCTGACGGGCGGAGCGGCGCGCGCGGTCGTCGTCCGCAAGTCGCGCAAGCTCTTCTTCTTCGATCGCTTCGGCACCCGCGGACTCCCCGACGGGCGCACCGACCCGATGGGTCACCGGGTGGCGCTGCACCTGCGGGAGTTCCTGCCCGCGCTGGGGTATTTCGACCTCGCCGCGGACCCCGACGAACGTCGCCTCGAGCCGCCGCTGGATCCTGCTTTGGAGGCCGACTGGCGGGCGATCGAGGCCTCGCTGGCGCCAACGCGACCGGGGCTCGAGCTGCGGGTGAGAGGCGGCAACACGGCGTCGCATCTCCAATTCGCCTTCGACGGCGGTAGCGGCGATATCGCCGCCGAGCGCTTCGCCCTCGAGCCGCAGGACCTTGTGCAGCAAGAGGCGGGCTCGATCCGGCTCGACTTCGACCTTTCCCCCGGCGACATCGACGGCATCCTGCTGCCGGACTCGAAAGCGACGCACGCCCGCGTCACCCTCTCCTCCGGCTGCCTGCGCTCAAACGGCGCGGCCCTCGGCCCGCGGGAGAGCCGGGCCATCGAGCCCCTCGCCGAGGGCGTCCCCCGCTTTACCGGCGACGCCAGCTGCGCGACGCTCTTCGTCTGGCGCAATCGTGGCGGGGGTCGCGCCCGCAGCCAGGGCGAGGTCGACGAGGAGCGCGAGAAGCTCCGCGCGCTCGGCTACATCCACTGAAGACCGTCAGGACCCCGCGCCCGGATCCGCCTCAGCGCACGGCGCCGGGGGCGCGGCACGACGGAACACGACCAGCGGCGGGTCGACCTCACCGAGATTCGACAGCACGCCCTTGAAGTCGATCCAGCGCAGCCAGGGAGAGGGCAGTTCGAGCTCCGGGTTCTGCCGCCCGAAGCCGCACAGGCCGCCGGTCAGAGCGCGGGCGAGGCGCGCCAGACGCAGGTCGCCCAACTCGGCCCGGGGAATCACGACCCACTCGTAGGGCGAAAGCGCAGCTGGCGGCAGGTCGCCTCTTGCCGGAAGGGGAAGGCGGTCGAAACCCTGCGGCGCCCGCACCTCGAAGCGCACGAGGGTGGCGCGCGCGAGACCGCGCGTCGCCACCTCGAGCGCGTAGCGGCGGTCGCCGGCCATCGCCGCGTCGAGCGCCACACAACGCCAGATCCCCCAGCCGATCGCCGCGGCGGCGAGCACGGCGGCCGCGCCGCGCAGTCGCCGCCCGCTCAGCTGCACCCAGAGGTCCGCGAGGGGGCCGGCCGCGACCACCACGAGGGTCCAGCAGACCGGCAGCAGGAAGCGATCGTAGTTGTATCCGAGCGGCAGCAGGGCGAAGAGGAAATACGACAGCGGAAACCACAGCAGCACCGCACCGCTGCCTGCCCTCCTCGCACTCGGCCCGCTCTCCGCCTGCGGCGGCGGCCGGAGCGCCGCGAGCAGCGCCAGCGCGATCCCCGCCGCGATGACGAGCGCCAGCGGCCAGCCGAAGCTCCAGGCGACGTGGCGCAGCGCCAGGAGGTTGCGGTCCGTGAGGCTCGCCAGGTCCGGGGCGGTGAACGCGTAGGTGCTCGGATGCGCGCGGACCGCCTCGACATGGCGGCGCAGGAGATCTCCGCCGCCCGTCAGGCGGTAGCTCGAGGCCGCCAGCGCCAGCGCGCCGAGCGCCGGCAGCAGGAACGTCGACCACCCGGGGCGCTCTTCCGGCGGGCGCCCGCGCCCCCGCGCGAGATCGAAGCCAAGGACCAGGACCGGTAGAACGAAGAAGCCGAAGGCCTGGTCCTTGGTCAACACCGCCGCCGCCGCCGCGCCGACGAACAGCGTCGCGAAGACCGGGCGCGGTTCGGCGCGCCAGCGGGCAAAAGCCCAGATCGCCAGCGCCAACCAGAAAAGATAGGGCGCATCGAGGTTCATGGTCTTCGCGTAGTAGGTCTGCGGCAGCACCGCGAGCCAGGCGAAGGCGGCGAGCCAGCCGGCGCGCGGCGCGACCGCTGGCCGGCCGAGGCTCGCGGTGACTGCGGCCAGGCGGACGGTGAGCAGCGCCATGAGCACGGTCAGCGCGCGGCCGGCGAGGAATCGAGCCCGGTCGAGCTCGACCGGGTCGCCGGCGCCGAGCCAGCGTGCCACCGGGTCGACGGCGCCGAACAGGAGGCGGAGCAGATCGCGCTGCAGCAGTGGATAGCGCACCGGCCACGAGTCGCCGGCCGAGTAGGGCGGCGCGACGATCGCCGACGGACGAGCTTCGTCCCAGCTCCAAAGGTGCTCGGGCCCCCAACCCCAGCCGATCGCCGTCGCATAGAGCGGCAGAGCGAGCAGCACTGGAAGCCATGGAAGCCAGAGACGCCACTGGAGCCAGGGGACCCCGGCGAGCCGGGCGCCGGACGCGCGATCGGAGGTTCTCAGGGGGCGTAGCGTATCGCGGGCTTTCGCCGCGGACGAAAGCCCGGACCGGCGCGCAACTTTGCGGCGCGGCTCCCGGCCAGCGCCGCGGCGGCGGCAAGCGAGAACATTCGCCCGGTCGACGCGTACATGCTGCATGGCCCGCCGCCTGCTGAAGCCGCTGCTGCTGCCGCGGCGCTCCCTGGCGCCGTCGCGCCGCATGGCGCCGGCCGTGCTGCTGTTGCTGTGCGCCGGCTCCGCGCTCGCAGCAGAGGCGACGCGAGACCCGCTCGCCGACGCCATCGCGCGCTGGCAGGAACGGATCCGGTCGTCGGCGCCGGTGGACGACGAAGTGCGGGAGATCCGCTCCGGCGCCGCCCCGCTTCTCGCCCAGGCGGAACAGGCGCTCGCCCAGGGCCAGCGCTGGTTGGCCCTGTCGCGGCTCGAGCGGGTGTGGACCGATCTCGAGGCCGCCGACTATCGCAGCGGCATTGCCGGCGAT
>JBGARM010000126.1:0-8212 GCA_044230215.1 Thermoanaerobaculia bacterium
GCCTGGCAGATGGAGGAGGCGGACGAGACCGCCCTGCTCGGCGCGGCTCCCGCGGCAGCCGCAGAGCCGGCGGCGGAGATTCCGGACCGTTCGGCGGCCGCGGAGAAGGACTGGCTCGAAGCAACGCCGACGTACGAGATTCCTCTGTCGGCACGGGCGACGACGAGCGTCCTCGCGCCGCCGGCGGCGGGAGATTGGCAGGAAGTCGAAGAGTCGACGGCACCGCACGCGACGCTCGAGTCCGCCGTGACCCAGCGCTTCGTCACCCCGGCCGCCACCAACGAGTTTCCCCAACCGGCGGTCGCGCCGACGCCGGAGCTCGGCGCGCTCCCCGCGAGCTCGGCGAGCACCATCGCCTTCGTGCCCCCGGCGGAGACTTTCGAAACCGATCTCGCGGAGGATGCGACGGTCCGTATCCAGCGCTCGGCCCTGCAGCAGCCGCCCCTGCCGCCGCAGCCGATCTCGCCGCCACCGACTTTCGCGGCGGCGGCCGAGCCTGCGCGGCCAGGGCCCGCCGCCCCGAGCCTGCCGGACGAGGAGCCGACGATCTCGCGCGGTCCGCGCACCACCGAGGTCGCCCCGCCGGCCGACCTGCAGGGGCCGGGCTGGGCCTTCTCGAGCGCGCGCGCGCCGCGCGCCAGTGGCGACAACGCCCTGCACGAAGAGGCGCGCCGCCTGGCGCGGCTGCTGGTCTCGGAGATCAAGCTCTACAACGAGGATCAGGTCGAAGAGGGTCGGCACAATCGCGACATCTACCATCGCCTGAAGGACGACATCGACCGCTCGCGCCAGATCTACGAAGAGCGCGTCCACGAGAGCGTGCGCGGCACGACCGACTACTTCCAGCAGGAGCTGATCCGCAGTCTCGCGGGTGGCGATCCGCGCGCGCTGGGAATCTGAGGCCGACTTGCCGGGGACGCTCTTGCGCCGCACCGTTCTCACCCTCGCCCTCTCCGGCGCGTTGGTGGCGGCGGCAGAGCTCGTCTACTCCCCGCCAGCCGCAGCGACCGCCGGTCTTCCTGCAGTGGCGCCGCCGTTCGCCCCGGCACAACCCCTTCCCGCCGACTTTGCCGCCGCCGCGATTGCGGCGCGCAGCGGCGGCTATCCGGCCGCCTCGCGGCTGCTCTCGGCCCGGCTCGACGACGGTGAGCCCGAAGCCGGCCGCGCCCGGGTGGTGCTCGGCCTGATGGCCTGGGAGGCCGGGCGCGCCGCCGAAGCCGACCGCCTGCTCGCCCAGGGCCCCGGCCCCTTGGCGCTCGAGGATCTGCGCCTGTGGGCGCTCGCCGAGGAGAGCGCCGCGCGCAACGCGAATCGGGCGGCGCGGACGGCGCTCGAGGAGCTCCTGCGCGTCGTGCCGGACTCGCCGCTGCGGAGCGCGAGCCTGCTCCGGCTCGCCGAGCTCGCCTTCGCCGCCAACCAGGTCGGCGACGCCCTCGCCTTCATCGCCCGGGGACGCTCCGAGCCGCTATCCGCGCAAGAGTGCGAGCAGTTCGACAGTCTGGCCTGGAAGATCGGCCGCGCCACCAGCGACGCGGCGGATGTGCGGGAAGCGGCCCGGCGCCTGCTGGTGCGCTCGCCGCTCGCCGCCGCCCGGCTCGATGTTGCCGGGGTTCTGGTCACCCGCCCGCAGGGCGACTGGCGGGAGTTCCTCTCCGCCGAAGATCTCCTGGCGCGCGCCGCTGCGCTGCTGCAGGTCGATGTGCCCCTGGGCGCGCTCGCCACCCTCGACGCCGTGCCGCAGGCGGCGAGGACGCTCGACTGGAGCCTGCTGCGGGCGCGCGCGCTCACCGCCGCCCAGCGCGGCCACGACGCCCTCAACGAGCTCTCCCTGGCCAACGCCGTCCTGGCAACGGACCGCGCCGGCAGCGCGACCGGCGACCAGCGGGCGACGATCGAGATCGAGCGCGCGCACGCCGCCGCGGACGCCGCCCTGGTCCGCCGCGGCCGGCCGGCGCTGCCGGCTGCCGAACGAGCGGCGCTGCGCGCCGAGGAGCTCGCCGCGTTGCGCCGGGCGGTCGAGCTCGCGACCTCGCCCGAGCTCAAGGCGGCGGCGCTCCGCGAGCTCTACGCCGAGCTCGAGGCCGCCGGCGAAATCGACGCCGCGATCGCGCTGCTGCACGCGTTGGCGAAGGTCGCTCCCGGCGATGCGCTCGGCGCCCGACCGCTCTGGGAGCGCGGCTGGCGCGAGTACCAGGCCGGCAACTGGACCGGCGCCGTCGGTTACTGGAGCGAGCTGCGCGACCTCTATCCGGCGATCTCCTACGCCCGGAGTGCCTACTACTGGTCGGGCCGCGCCTTCGAGAAGCTCGGCGACCGCGAGCGCTCGCGCGCCGCCTTCGTCGAGCTGACGCGCGCCGACACCGCCGACTTCTACTCCCGGCAGGCCGCCCTGCGGCTCGCGGGCAGCCCGTCCACGGCGCTCCCCGAGCGCGACGCCGCGCGCGAGGAGTGGCCCTCCGACCGCCGGATCGAGCGCGCGCGCTGGCTCTCCGATCTGGCGCTCGACAAACTGGCCGCGGCCGAGCTCGACCGCATCGCCGGCTCGGCGGACGGCCGCGCCGTGGCCGCGCTCCGGGGCCTCGTCCTCGCCCGCACGGGAGTCCGCCGCGAGAGTCTGCGCGAGCTGCGCAAGGCGTTTCCGCAGCTCGCCACGGCCCACCAGGAGAGCGTTCCGCGCGCCGCTCTCGAGCTCTACTATCCACGCCCCTACGCCGACCAGGTGACCCGCCTCGCCGGCGAGAAGTCGCTGCCGGCGTCGCTGGTCTTCGGCATCGTCCACCAGGAGAGCGGCTTCGACCCGGCGGCCAAGAGCCGTTCCGGCGCCCGCGGCCTGATGCAGATCATGCCGTCGACCGGCAAGGAGCTGGCGCGGCGGCTCGGCATGAGCTTCTCGACGCAGCGGCTTTTCGACCCCGAATACAGTTTGCGCCTCGGTACGACATACTTCCGTCAGATGCTGGGGATGTTCGACAACCGGGTAGAGCTCGCCCTCGCGGGCTACAACGGCGGACCGGGCCGGATTCAGCGTCTCTGGCGCGAGCAGCAGTCCGCCGGCGAGGTCGACCGCTTCCTCGAAGGTCTCACGATCGTCGAGTCGCGCAACTACGTGAAACGCATTCTTGTCTTGGCAGAAAGTTACCGGAGCCTGTATTCCGATCTCAGCTGACCCGGGAAAGCCCCATCGTGGGGCTTCGCTATACTGGCTTCGCCGCCTGCTGGGCGGAGCTCATCCCGGGTCCATAGCTCAGCGGTTAGAGCAACCGGCTCATAACCGGCAGGTCTCTGGTTCGAATCCAGGTGGACCCACTGCATAAACCATGACCGACACCATCTCGCAGCTCGTCCATCTCAGCCGTTCCATGCAGTCTTTGGCATCGGCCAGCGCGCTCCTCGCGGGAGTCCCCGAAAGCATGCGCGCGCTGCACGAAGAGTTCACGGCCGCCAAGGCGGAGCTCGATGCCCTGGACGCCGCCGCCACCCAGGCGGCGCTCGAGCGGCGCCAGGCCGAGGCCGCCATCGCCGACGCCCAGGAGAAGCTCAAGCATTTCCAGCAGCAGGTCTCCAAAGTGCGCAACCAGCGCGAGTACGGCGCGCTGCTGACCGAGATCGACACCGTCAAGCAGCAGACGAAGACGCTCGAGGACGCAGCTCTCGCGGCGGAGACTCGCTCCGAGGAGATCGCCAAGGAGCTCGCCGACCGCCGCGCCGTCTTCGTCGATCTCGACTCTCGCTACCAGGCCGAGCTGGTCAACTGGGAGGCCGAGAAGCCGGTGGTCGCCCAGCGCGCCGCGGTGCTCAAGGCCGAAGTCGAGGCGCTCGAAGTCGGTCTGCCGCGGCCGGTCCTCGGTCATCTGCGCCGCATCTTCGAGCGCTACAAGGGCGACACCCTGGCGATCGTGCGCAAGGTCGAGCGGCCGGGCGCGCAGGCGATCTGGCACTGCTCGAGCTGCAACTACCAGATCCGCCCGCAGGTCGCGGTCGAGATCCGCAGCCGTGGCACGATCGTCCAGTGCGAAGGCTGCAAGCGCTTCCTGCGCGTCGAAGACAACGGCTGAACCGCAGGCCGTTCGCGCGCGAGCTCCGCTTTGGACGTCGCCTACCGCTACCGCGACATCGAGCGCCGGATCCAGGCCGCCTGTGACCGCGCCGGGCGCCCCCGGGCGAGCGTGCGGCTGGTCGGCGCGAGCAAGCGCCAGCCGCTCGACGTGCTCACCGCTGCCTACGCCCAGGGCCTGCGCTGCTTCGGCGAGAACCGCGTGCAGGAGGCGGTCGCCAAGGCGCCAGAGCTCCCCGCCGACATCGAGTGGCACCTGCTCGGTCCGCTGCAGTCGAACAAGGTCCGCAAGGCCGTGGCGCTCTTTCGCGTCGTCCACTCGGTCGATCGCCTGGCGATCGCCCGCGAGCTCGACGAGGAGGCCGCGCGACAAGGCCGCACCCTCGGCGGCTTCGTCGAGGTCAACCTCGGCGCGGAGGAGTCCAAGCACGGTTTTCCGCCCGACGATCTCGCCGCAGTGCTGGCGCCGCTCGCCACGCTCGAGCACCTGGAGATCCGCGGTTTCATGGCGATTCCGCCGCCGGGCGAATCGGCGGAGGCGTCGCGGCCGCACTTCCGCCGCCTCGCCGGCCTGCGCGACGAGCTCGGCCGCCGCCCGGAGTGGCGCGCCCGCGGCTTCGCCGGCGAGCTCTCGATGGGCATGAGCGACGACTTCGAGGTCGCCATCGAGGAGGGCGCCACGCAGGTGCGCGTCGGCAGCGCGCTCTTCGGCGAGCGCCCGGCGTAGCGCCACTCCGAATAGCGATGCCGGCCGTGCTACCCTTTTCCGTCCGATGAACTTCGTGCAAGGCTTCGGCTTCAGCCTGCTGCAACTGCTGTTCGGGGTGATGGATCTCTACACCTGGATCCTGATCATCCGGGCGCTCCTCTCCTGGGTCTCGCCCGATCCCAGGAATCCTCTCGTCCAGCTCCTCGTTCGCCTGACCGAGCCTGTTCAGAGGCCCTTGCGCAAGCTCGCGCCGCCCTACAAGCTTGGCGGTCTGGACCTGTCCCCGATGCTCGCGATCCTGCTCATCCAGTTCATCAAGAACGGCCTGGTCTACTCGCTCGGCGGACAGCCGCGCATGCCGTTCTAGGCCGACCGTTCCGATCCGGAGAGGAGACAACCGTGCCGATGCAGCCGCTCGATATCCAGAAGACCCGTTTCGCCCACAAGATGCGGGGCTACGATCCGGTCGAAGTCGAGAACTTCCTCGCCCTGGTGGCCGAGGATCTGACCCAGCGCCTGGGAGAGATCGAGCGTCTCGAGCGCGACAACCGCTCGTTGCGCGAGCGCGTGGCGCACTCCGAGGAGCGCGAGCGCCAGCTCCACGATGCCATCCTGCGCGGCAAGAAGGTCTCCGACGAGATGATCCAGACCTCGCAGCGCGAAGCCCAGATGCTGGTGCGCGAGGCGGAAATGACCGCCGAGCGGATGGTCGGCCAGGCCGCCGAGCGCGCCGCGGAGGTCGAGAAGGGCATCGCCGAGCTGCGTCTGCGGCGGAAGGAGCTGCAGCTCAAGTTCAAGAGTACGCTCGAGCTCTTCGGCCAGATTCTCGAAGCCGAGATGGAGGACGAGCGCACGGCGGCCACGGTGCACACCCTCGCCCGGCGGACGAAGACCGGGGCGTGAGCGGCTTCGCCCCCCGACGGGCCATCGACCCGGAGAGCCGCAATCTGGTGATCGCGCAGATCCTCGAAGAGGGGGACAGCGCCGATCTCGCCTGGCTGGCGCGCGCGTTGGGCCGCGAGACGATCGCGGCCTTCGTGCACGACCGCGGCGACCGCAAGCTCTCCGCCCGCAGCCGCCGCTTCTGGAGCCGCGCCCTCGGCCTGCCGGAGCCGTCGCCTCACCCCATCGCGGAGCAACTCTGGCCCCTCGCCTGAACCCCGTCCGCCTCGAGTCGCTCGCGCCGGCGACGCAGCGACGACTCGCCGATCTCGGGGCCAGGTCCTGGAGCGCGGACTTCTACCTCGCCGGCTCCGCCGCCCTGGCGCTCTACCTCGGACACCGCCCCGTGCGCGACCTCGATCTGATGTCGCTCGCCAACCGCCTCGCCCCGCAGGAGCGCCGCGATCTGCTGGCGGACCTCCTGCAGATGGCGCCGGAGGCGCGGGTGGTGACCGCTCGCGACGGCTATCTCGCCCTGGTCCTGCCGGAAGAGATCGCGCTGCGCTTCTACTACTACCCCTACCCGCTGATCGAGCCACTGGACGGCGAGAGTCTGGCCGTCGCATCGGCGGTCGACCTCGGCCTGATGAAGCTCGGGGCGGTCATCAGCCGCGGGAGCCGCCGCGACTTCGTCGATCTCTATCTGCTCTGCCGCGAGCTGCCGCTTGAGGAGCTGCTCGAGCGCGCGCCGGAGAAGTTCGGCCACGTCGGCGATTTCGCTCTGCAAGCGATGAAGGGGCTCGCCGACACGGCCGCTGCGGCCGGCGAGCCGATGCCGGCGCTCGCCCGGCAGCTCGCCTGGGACGAGGTCGAAAGCTGGATCACGGCCGAGGTCGAGACTGCCGGCCGGGAGCTGCTGGCGACGCCATGAGCGACCTGCTGATCGAGAATCTCGCCGAGATCGCGACCCCCCTGGGCTCGACGCCCCGTCGCGGCGCCGACCAGGCCGCGGTCGCGCGCCTGCGGGATGGCTCCGGGGTCGAGATTCTCTGCCGCGACGGACGGCTCGCATTCGTCGGCTCGCGCTGCGAACGCGAGCGCCTGTGCGGCGAGCTCGCCGACGTACCGCGGCTCGACGGCCGCCGCGGCACCGCCGTGCCCGGATTCGTCGATGGCCATACCCATCTGCCGTGGGCCGGCTCGCGCGAGGACGAATTCGTGCAGCGGCTCGCCGGGAGGTCCTACCAGGAGATCGCCGCCGCCGGCGGCGGCATCCTCTCGACCGTCCGCGCGACACGGGCGGCAGACGGCGATGCGCTCGTCGAGCTCGCCCTCGGTCGGCTGCGCTGGATGCTCTCCTGCGGCACGACGACCGCCGAGGCGAAGAGCGGCTACGGCCTCTCCCTGGGCGACGAGTTGAAGCAGCTCGAAGCGATCCGCGCCGCCGCCGCCCTGCAGCCGGTCGAGCTGGTGCCGACGCTCCTCGCCGCCCACGAAGTGCCCGCCGAATATCGCCACCGCCGCGAGGCCTACCTCGATCTGGTCTGCGACGAGATCGTGCCGGCGGCGGCCGAACGCGGCCTGGCGCGCTTCTGCGACGTCTTCTGCGAGCAGGGGGTCTTCTCGGCGGCCGAATCGCGTCGGGTGCTCGAGGCCGGGCGCCGCCACGGTCTCCTCCCCCGGCTGCACGCCGACGAGTTCGCCGATTCGGGAGGCGCCGAGCTCGCCGCCGAGCTGGGGGCGCTCTCCGCCGACCACCTGATGGCGGTCTCCCCGTCCGGAGTCGAGGCGCTGGCGGCCGCCGGCGTGACCGCGCTGCTGCTGCCCGGGACCAGCTTCTTCCTCGCCAAGCGCATCTACGCTCCGGCGCGGCGCCTGATCGAAGCCGGTGTCCCGGTCGCCCTCGGGACCGACTGCAATCCGGGCTCCTCCTACACCGAGTCGCTGCCGACGATCGCGCAGCTCGCGGTCTTCGAGCTCGGAATGACGATCGCCGAAGCGCTCACCGCCGTGACCCTCAATCCCGCCTGCACTCTCGGGCTGGGGGCGGAGATCGGTTCGCTCGAGGCGGGCAAGCGGGCCGACGTGGTGCTGCTCGATGCCCCGAATCTCCTCCATCTTGCTTATCATTACGGCGTCAACCCGGTCCGCTCGGTCGTCAAGGCGGGACGGGAGGTCTATCGCGCCGGCAATCTCGCCGCCGCCGCCCAACCGGCTTCGCCGATCCACCAGGGGAACTGACCATGAGTCTGTCGCTGTGCAGCACCCTCACCGGCCTTGCCGGCCTCGCTCTGTGCGCCCTGCCGCTCGCCGGGCTCGCCTTTGCCGGCAATGTCGGCACCCCCGAGGCAGAGTGGAAGAAGAATCCCTCGGGTCTCGAATTCCAGGAGCTCAAAGTCGGCGACGGGGCCGAGGCCAAGGCGGGGATGACCGTCGATGTGCATTACACCGGCTGGCTTCTCGACGGCACCAAGTTCGACTCCAGCGTCGATCGCGGGAAGCCCTTCTCCTTCCATCTCGGCGCCGGCGAAGTGATCCGCGGCTGGGACGAAGGCGTCGCGGGCATG
>JBGARM010000127.1:0-8176 GCA_044230215.1 Thermoanaerobaculia bacterium
GGACCGAGGGCTCCCATGGGCGCGGAGCGCTTCTTCAGCGAGCACCCATGGGAGACGGGCCGGACAGGACCCCGAGCGGACTCTGAGCGCAGGTCGATGCAGCAGGAAGGACCCCGAGCGAAGGCCTCAGCAGGCACCGAGCGTCCGGAGAGTTCTTTGACTCGAGCTGCCGCCAACCCATAAGATCCACGGGCCTGGTCTGGTGCGCGGAGAGGTGGCCGAGTGGCTTAAGGCAACGGTTTGCTAAACCGTCATACGGGGTCAACCTGTATCGGGGGTTCGAATCCCCCCCTCTCCGCCAATTCTTCGAGCTTCGCCCGGCCGCGATCCCCATGAGGACGTCGAGCGGGCTCCATGCGACCGAAAAGAGTCCCGCCGTGAACCTCTCCGCTCCGTCTCCGGCAGCTCCCCGCGTCCGTTTCGCCCCCTCGCCCACCGGTTACCTGCACATTGGCGGGGTGCGCACGGCGCTGTTCAACTGGCTCTTCGCTCGCCGTCACGGCGGGCAGTTCATCCTGCGGGTCGACGACACCGACACGCAGCGGAATCTCGCCGATGCCCTGGCGCCGATCCTCGACGGCTTCCGCTGGCTGGGGATCGACTGGGACGAAGGGGCCGAGGTCGGCGGGCCGCACGCCCCGTACTACCAGTCCGAGCGCCTGGCGCTCTACCAGGCGGCGGTCGAGAAGCTCCTCGCGGCGGGTGTCGCCTACCGCGACTACGCGCGGCCCGAGGAGATCCAGGCCGAGCGCGCCGAGGCCGAAGCCGCGAAGCGCCCCTACCTCGCCAGCCGGCGCTGGGCGGCCGAGACCGCGGCCGACCGGGCGCGTTTCGAGACCGAAGGTCGGACCTCCGCGGTGCGCCTGAAGATGCCGCGCGAGGGCGTCTGCCGCATCGACGACCTGGTGCGCGGCACGGTCGAGAGCGAGTGGGCGGCCGAGGCCGACCACGTGATCCAGCGCGCCGACGGCACCTGTCTCTATCACCTGGCGAGCGTCGTCGACGACGTCGAGATGGGGATCACCCACGTCATCCGCGCCGAGGAGCACCTGCCCAACACGCCGCGGCAGATCTTCATCTTCGCAGGCCTCGGCGCGCCGCTGCCTGAGTTCGCGCATCTCCCGGTCGTCGCGGAACCGGGCAGCCGGGTGAAGCTCTCGAAGCGCAAGCTCGACAAGTACTTGAAGAACCCCGAGTTCGCCGAGCTCTACCAGCACGGCCGCCGGATCGCCGACCGGCTGAAGCTCGAGGTTTCGCCGGAGACCTTCAATCCGGTGATCACCGACTTCTACCGCATCGCCGGCTTTCTCCCGGCGGCGATCCTCAACTACCTGCTGCTCCTCGGCTGGTCGCTCGACGACAAGACGGAGATGCTCGCGCTCCCCGAGCAGATCGCGAACTTCTCGCTCGGGCGCGTCGGCAAGTCGGCGGCGAGCTTCGACCCCAAAAAGCTCCTCTCCTTCCAGGAGCGCTACATGCAGGCGCTCGCGGTGGACGAACGGCTCGAGCTCGTCCTGCCGTTCCTGATCCAGGCGGGCTGGGTTCCTTCCCTGGTTACTGCCGAGACGATCGCGAAGGTTCGCGGCATCGTCGCGGCGGCGGCCGATCGCATCAAGGTCGCCGGCGACATCCTCGACTACGACGAGTTCTTCGTCGCCGACGAGGCGCTGACCTACGATCCGAAGGCCTTCGACAAGCGGATCCGCTCGGCGTCCGGGGCGCCGGCGCTGCTCGCCGCGCTGCACGCCGAGATCGCCCTCCTGCCGGCCGACGCCGCCTTCGACGCCGCCGGCGTCGAGAAGCTCCTCAACGCCTTCGTCGCCGCGCGCGGCCTCGGCCTGGGCGCCATCGTCCACGCGGTGCGCGTCGCAGTGGCCGGCAAGCCCGTCGGCTTCGGCCTGTTCGATATCCTCGCCTTGCTGGGTCGCGAGCGCGTGCTCGCGCGCCTGGCGCGAATCGACCGTGTACTCGAAGCGACTGCGACTCCTCCAGAAGTGAGCTGATTCCCATGGGCAGACATTTCATCGCCGACATCGTCGAAGCCGACCTCGCTTCCGGCAAGCACGCGACCATCCATACGCGCTTCCCGCCGGAGCCCAACGGCTACCTGCACCTCGGCCACGCCAAGTCGATCTGCTTGAACTTCGGCCTCGCCGCCGAGCACGGCGGCTTGACGAACCTGCGTTTCGACGACACCAACCCGACGACCGAGGAGGACGAATACGTCCGCGCCATTCGCGAGGACGTGCGCTGGCTGGGCTTCGACTGGGGCGAGCGTGAGTTCTACGCCTCCGACTACTTCGAGCAGCTCTACGAGTGGGCCGAGCAGCTGATCCTCGCCGGCAAGGCGTTCGTCGACGACTCGACCGCCGAGGAGATCAGTGCCCACCGCGGTGTCTGGACCGCGCCGGGGCAGGAGAGCCCTTACCGCAACCGCTCGGTCGAGGAGAACCTCGATCTCTTCCGCCGCATGCGCGCCGGCGAGTTCGCCGACGGCGCGCGCGTCCTGCGCGCCAAGATCGACATGGCGTCGGGCAACATCAACCTGCGCGACCCCGTGATGTACCGCATTCTCCACGCCAGCCACCATCGCACCGGCGACACCTGGTGCATCTATCCGATGTACGACTGGGCGCACGGGCAGTCGGACTCGCTGGAGAAGATCACCCACTCGATCTGCACCCTCGAGTTCGAGGACCATCGCCCGCTCTACGACTGGTTCGTCGAGGCGCTGGGAATCTACCCGCCGCGGCAGATCGAGTTCGCGCGCCTGAACGTCACCCACACGGTGCTGTCGAAGCGGAAGCTCCTGCGCCTGGTGCAGGAGCAGGTCGTCGCCGGCTGGGACGATCCACGCATGCCCACCCTCGCCGGCATCCGCCGCCGCGGCATCCCGCCGGCTTCGCTCCGCGACTTCTGCGAGCGCATCGGCGTCACCAAGCAGGAGTCGGTCGTCGACTACCAGCTGCTGGAGCACTGCGTGCGCGAGGAGCTCAACAAGTCCGCCGAGCGCCGCATGGCGGTGCTCGATCCAGTGAAGATCACGCTGATCGACTACCCGGAGAACCAGATCGACGAGCTCGAGGCGGTGAACAATCCGGAGGATCCGGCGGCCGGGACGCGCATGGTGCCGTTCTCGCGCGAGATCTGGATCGACCGCGACGACTTCCTCGAAGACCCGCCGAAGAAGTTCTTCCGCCTCGCCCCCGGCCGCGAAGTGCGCCTGCGCTGGGCCTACATCATCCGCTGCGAAGAGGTGGTGAAGGACGCCTCCGGCCGGATCGTCGAGCTCCGCTGCACGCACGACGCGGCGTCCCGCGGCGGCACGGCGGCGGATGGCCGGAAGATCCAGGGCACGATCCACTGGGTCTCGGCCCGGCACGCGGTCGACGCCGAGGTGCGGATCTACGAACATCTCTTCGCCCAGGCCGATCCGGACGACGTTCCCGAAGGGGTCGACTTCCTGCAGACGGTGAACCCGAAGTCGCTCGAGATCCTCACCGCGGTAAAGGTCGAGCCGTCGCTCGCCGCACTGCCGCCGGGAACGCGCGTGCAGTTCGAGCGCACCGGCTACTTCGTGACGGATCAGAAAGACCACGCCCCGGCCAGCAACGGCGTCGGTCGCCCGGTCTTCAACCGCATCACCACTCTCCGCGACACCTGGGCCAAGGTGCAGAAGAACGAGCCGAAGGCGGGAAGCTGACGCCGTCAGGCGAGCTGCGACGACTCTCCCGCCAGCTCCGTAAGCTCGAGTAGAGATCCGTTCGCCGGCCGCCAGGAGGTCCATCGAGATGCGCCCTTCCGACTGCAGACCCCTGTCGTGCGCCGCGAAGGTCGCCGTGCTTCTTGCCGTCGCGATCGCCTGCGCGCCCAGTCCGCCGGCCGGCGCCGGAGTGAACCGCTGGACTACCTTGGGTCCCGAGGGTGGACCGATCGATCGCTTGTCCGTGGCACCTTCCGATCCGTCGCGAGTTTACGCCAACAGTACCCGGCTCTTTCGCAGCAGCAACGGGGGGCGGACCTGGGAGATCACGGCCTGGCGCGGTGAACCGGCGCTCGGAGAGCTGGCGGTGGATGCAACCGACCCGTCGCGGCTCTACAGCTTCGGTCAAAGTGCGCTCTTTCTGAGTACCGATGCTGGCGATAGCTGGACGCCCATCGGATCGGATCTGCCTTCGGCTTCCTATGGCAGCGTCGTCGCGTCGGACGCTCACGATCCGGAGTTTCTGCTGACGCTGATCGAGGGGCAGCTGTATCGGAGCCGCGATCGAGGCGATAGCTGGGACGCCGTGTCCGCCGACGGCGCACCCACCAACGCGCTGGTATCGGTCCAGATCGATCCGTTCGTAGCCGGTCGCGTGCTGGCGTTGGCGCAGACCGGCAGCGTCTACCTGAGCACAAATCAAGGCGAGAGTTGGACGCAAACGCAGGGCTTACCGATCCAGGGTTCGAATCTCTCCGCCCTCGTTTTCGACCCGCGTCGGCTCGGGACGGTCCTCGCTCGGGGTGCAGGTCTCTATCTCAGCCGGGATGGCGGGCAGACATGGCTGGAGGTTTTTGCGCCAGACAACGCCACGAGCCGTCGATTTGTCTCCCTGACGATGACCGGCGACGCGTCCACCTTGGTCCTTTGGTCTCCTCACTACAACTATGGTCCCAATGAGCTGTGGCGCGCAATCGATGGAGGCGCTGTCTGGCAGCAGCTCCCGGACCTTGTCCCCGAGCCCGGCGAGGAGCTGCTGGGGACCGCCATTGCCGGTAGTTCGGCGGGCCTTCTCGCCACAACCGGCCGCGGCATTTATCGTAGCGAGGACGAGGGGCTCTCCTGGGTGGCATCAGACTCGGGGCGAATCTCGAGCATCGTCAACGACCTTTCGCTGGATCGACAGAATTCGGACAACATTTTCGGAGTTTCCGCCCTGACTGTCGAGGGGGGTGAATCGCCGAGGTTCTTAGTCTCGTCCGACCGGGGTACTTCGTGGCGAGAGCAGAGGCTCCTCACTTCGACGGCGATGAGCTCGCTCTACGACCTCAAGGTCGACCCGACAGACTCGTCGCGCCTCTGGGCTGGGGGCCGGACCACGGGCGGGTTCGCGGCTCCGGTGCTGCTCTCGAGCGCCGACAGAGGAGAGAACTGGGACTTCCGAGCGGCTCCGCAAGGATGCCTGCGCTTTCTCGAACTGGTGATCGATCCGCTGGATTCGAGGCGCGTCTACTGGGTGACGACGCTCTGGGTGACGGGCCACTGCCCGTCGCCTCCCACCTGCAGCACGTTCAGGTCCGACGATTCCGGAGCGAACTGGAGCTGCGTCGGCTATGAGCACTTTCCGAAGGTGTCGCCCAGCCGCTTTCGCGCTGGCGAGGTCTTGAAGGTCTCCCGCGCGGGCATCTTCCTGTCGGACGACTTTGGCGAGAATTGGGATCAGGTAGCGCTCCCGCCCGAGGTTCCCGGAGACGAGGGAAGCGAGCAGGGCCGCGCGTCGTTCGTGGACGTCGAATGGGCGACGGCCTCGATTGCGTACGCGACGAATCTCGGCGCCGGGCTGTTCGCCAGCGTCGACGGCGGACACTCCTGGACGGCGGCTTCAGGACCGCCAGAGGACCTCGTCTATCCCTGGCTCACCGAACTAGCTGTCGACCCCTTTCATCCCGAGCGGATCTTTGCTCTCGCGAAACCCGATGGAGACGACTACTACTCCGTCATCGTCGTCACCAGCGGCGATGGGGGCGAAACGTGGCAAGAGATCTCCGAGGGCATCGACGGTAGCTACCTTTCGAATCTGGAGCTCGATCCCACGACGCCGAACCGGCTCTACGTCTCGGCTCTAGGGCGTGGAATCCTGGCCTACGACTACCAGCAGCCCGAGCCCTGTGCGCCCTCCGCCACGGCGCTCTGCATCACCGACGGTCGCTTCAAGATCGAGAGCCTCTGGCGCGACTTCGCCGGCCGCTCGGGTGTCGGTCATGCGCGGCCGCTGGCGGCGGATTCGGGGACGTTCTGGTTCTTCGATCCCGACAACCTCGAGCTGTTCGTGAAGGAGATCGACGGCGTCTCGTTCAACAACGCCTACTGGACGTTCTACGGCGCGCTGTCGAACGTCGAGTTCACGGTGCTGGCCACGGACACGGCGACCGGGGCGCAGCACGGGTATTTCAATCCGATCGGGACGTTCGCGAGCCGCGGGGACATCGAGTCGTTCCCGCAGGAGGAGGGCTTCGCGCTGCCGTCGAGCGCAGCGACGGCGCCGGTTCCATGGGTGCACCCGCGCGCGGCACCGTTGCGCTCCGCGAACGCCTGCGTCCCCAATGCGACGACGCTCTGTCTCGCGGACGGCCGCTTCGCGGCCTCGGTCAGCTGGCACGACTTCGCCGGGCGGAGCGGGGTGGGGACGCCGATCGTGCTGACGCCGGACACCGGCTCGTTCTGGTTCTTCGACGCCGGGATCCACGAGCTGGCGGTGAAGGTGATCGACGGGCGCGGCACCAACAACGCCTGGTGGGTCTTCTACGGCTCGCTGTCGAACCTCGAGTTCGAGCTCACGGTGGTCGACACCGAGACCGGTGACGTCTGGGCGCGGTCGAACCCGTCCGGCACCTTCGCCAGCGGCGGCGACATCGAGGCGTTTCCGCAATCCTTGCCGTAAGATCCGCTTCGGCATGAGCGCTTCGCGCAGCGCCGACATCGTCCTCTGCGGCGCCGGCATCGGCGGCATCGCGGCAGCCTACGAGCTCGCGGTACGGCGCGGGCTCGGGCGGTCGCAGAAGATCGTCCTCGTCGACCCGCTGCCGCCGCTCACCCTCACCAGCGACAAGTCGACCGAGTGCTACCGCAACTGGTGGCCGGGGCCGGGCACGACGATGGTCCGCTTCATGGACCGGAGCATCGATCTGCTCGAAGAGATGGCCGCGGCGAGCGGCGACCGCTTCGCCATGAACCGCAACGGCTACGCCTACTTCACTGCCGAGCCGGAGCGTGCCGCCGGGCTCGAGCGCGCGGCGCGCGAGATCTCGGCACTCGGCGCGGGCGACTTGCGCGTCCATCGCGGCACGATGTCCGACCCGATCTTTCCCGAGGCGCCCTACGACAAGCTCGATCCGTCGATCGGCGGCGCCGACCTGATCCTCGATCCGCAGACGATCCGCTGCCGCTATCCGTTCCTCAACCCGGCGACGATCGCCGCGCTCCTGCCGCGGCGCTGCGGCTGGCTCGCGGCGCAACAGCTCGGCATGTGGATGCTCGAGCAGGCGCGCGAGGCGGGGCTCGACCTCCTCGCAGGGCGGCTGACGGCGGTCACCGTCGAGTCGGGCCGGGTCACTGGCGTCGAGGTCGCCGGATCCTCCGGCGCCGTCGAGCGGATCGCGACCGCCACCGTCGTCAACGCCGCCGGGCCGCTCGCCCCCGAGGTCGGCCTCCTCGCCGGCCTCGAGCTGCCTCTCTTCAACGAGCTGCACGGCAAGGTCTACCTCGAGGACACCGAGCAGGTCGTGCCGCGCGAGCTGCCGCTGATGATCTGGTGCGATCCGGTGACCCTCGATTGGGGGGAGGAGGAGCGGGCCGAGCTCGCCGGCGATCCCGAGCTCGCCTACCTCACCCGGCCGCTCCCCGGCGGGGTGCACTTCCGGCCCGAAGGGGGTCGCGATAGCCGGATGCTCCTGCTGCTCTTCACCTACCACCTCGACGCGCTCGCGCCGGTCTGGCCGCCGAAGTTCGACCCCTGGTATCCGGAGGTGGCGTTGCGCGCCGCCGCCCGCATGGTCCCCGGTTTCGACGCCTACCTCGGTGGCAGGATGCGGCGCTCGCTGGTCGACGGCGGCTACTACTGCAAGACGGCCGAGAACCGCCTGCTCGTCGGCCCGACGCCGGTTGCCGGGTTCCACCTGATGTGCGGCCTCTCCGGCTACGGCATCATGGCGGCCGCGGCCGCCGCCGAGCTGCTGGGCGCGACGCTCACCGACGCCGCCCTGCCCGAATACGCCGCCTTCTTCCGCCTCGACCGCTACGCCGACCCGGCCTACCAGGCGCGCCTCGCACGCGGCGAGTTCGCTTCCGGACAGTTGTAGCCGGGTCCTAAGTCTGCTGATTTGAAGTCCAGATGCCTGTGGTGGGGTCACTCCGGCGCTCGGGGAGATGGGGCCGGCGTCTAGTGAAGCAGGCCACCCACCCCAACTCCCCGAG
>JBGARM010000128.1:0-8156 GCA_044230215.1 Thermoanaerobaculia bacterium
TCCGGCGACTGCGCGTGCGGGCGATCGTGATCCATCATCGCAACGCCGAGCTTCTCGACCATTGCCTGCGCGCCGTGCTCGCCAGCACGGGCGTGGAGCTCGATGTCGTCCTGTTCGAGAACGAATGCCGCGAAGCGCTTCCGGCCTGGGTCGCCGGCGAACCACGGGTGCACCGGGTCTCCTCGCCGGTCACTGTCGGCTTCGGTGAAGCCAACAATCGCGCCGTCGCCTGGAGCCTCGAGCATCTGCCGACCGTCGACGCCTACTTCTTCCTCAACAACGACGCCGTGGTGCGCGGCGATACCCTGTCGCGGTTGGCGGAGGTCCTCGCCGAGAGGCCGGATGCCGCGGCCGTCGGACCGCTCCTGCTGATCTGGGGCGCCGAGGACCACCTGAACAGCCTGGGGCTCAACCTCTCCACCGGCGGCGAAGCCTGGGACGAAGGCATCGGACTGCCGCTCGCCTCCTACCTCCCGCTCGCCGGCCGGACGGAGGTCCTGGCGGTGACCGGCTCGGCGCTCCTCGCCCGGCGGAGCGCCTTCGAAGCCGCGGGTGGCTGGAGTCAGCTGTTCGATTTCTACATGGAAGACATCGACCTCTGTCTGCGCTTGAGGCGGCGCGGCCATTCGGTCTGGCTGGTGCCCGACGCCGTCGCCGCTCACGCCGTTTCCGCGACCGCCGGACCGGACTCCGAATTCAAACTCTTTCTCTTCTGGCGCAACCGCTGGATCCTGATGCTCCTGCACTGGCCGTGGTGGCGTCTGTTCCGCCTCCTGCCGGGACAGGTCGGGATCGAGCGCGCGGCTTATCGCCACCGACTGGAGTCGCAGGATCGCGCCGCCGCAGCCCGTCAGAAAAGGGCCTGGCTCGGCGCCTTGGCTCTGCTGCCGCGAATTCTCGCCGCGCGACTCCGCCACGGCAGCGACGCCTCGTGGTGGAGACTGCTCAAGCCCTCTGGCTCGGCCCCGATCATCTCTCTTCCGGAGGTCGTCTCGCGCGGCCGGCCGTGGGAATCAGCACTCAGCGGAGACGCCCAACCATGAGTCGAATCCTGATCTGCGGCGTCGCTCCGCTGCCGTTCGAGAACACCCGCAAGAACTACGGTCCGGGCATACGGACCTGGCAGTTCGCGCGCTCGCTCGCCGAAGAGGGGCACGAGGTCCACCTGCTCGCCGTCACCCTGGAAGATGCCTACTCGGCGCCGCCGGTGGAGGTCGAGACGATCGAGGGCGTGCGCATCGAACGCCTCGCGCCGGGGCTCTTCGTCAACCACGAGCGCATCCGCTCCCAGGTCGCGGAGTTCGCCCCGCACTGCGTCATCGGGGCGACGATCTATGGCTCCTACGCCCTGGCGATCGCGCGGCTCGGCGTTCCTTTCTGGGCCGACCAGTTCGGTCACGTGATGGCGGAGGCCCAGGCCAAATCGGCGCTCGATGGGCATGCCGATGTCGTGCCCTACTTCTGGAAGCTGGTCGAGGAGGTTCTCGGCTGCGCGGATCGCTGCTCGGTCGTCTCCGAGCGCCAGAAATGGGCGGCGGTCGGCGAGTTGGGGGCGATCGGCCGGTTGAACTTCCGCACCATCGGTCAGGACTTCATCGCCGTCGTGCCCTGCGCGCTGCTGCCGGCGAGCGCGGAGAATCCGCTACCGGCCGCGCGACGCCGCGTCCATCCCGGCGAGACGTTCCAGGTCCTGTGGAGCGGCAGCTACAACACCTGGAGCGACGTGCAGACGCTGGTCGGCGGGCTCGAGCGGGCGATGGAGAGAAACAGCCGGATTCGGTTCGTCTCGACCGGCGGCGAGATTCCCGGTCATGACGAGTCCACCTACGGCGACCTCGTCGAGCGCGCCCGGCGATCGCGCTTCGCCGATCGCTTCGACCTGCGCGGCTGGCTGCTCGCCGACCAACTGCCCGCCGTCGTAGCGGACTCCGACCTCGGCGTCCTGACCGAGAAGCCGATCTACGAAGGCATGCTCGGCAGCAAGAACCGGATCGTGCAGTGGATGAGCTCCGGCCTCGCGGTCGCCTACAACGATATCGGCGACCTGGGAGAACTGCTCGAGAGCCGGCGTCTCGGACTGACCTTTCCGGTCGGCGATGCCGACACGCTGGCCGACCGGCTCTGCTGGGCAGCCGACCATCCGCAGGAAGTCGCGGCGATGGCGGACCGCGCACGCCGGTTTGCGCAGGAGCACCTGAGCTTCAAGGCGACCACGAAGGCGCTCGTCGCCTGGGCGGCGAATCCGGCGTTCGCGCCGGACCGCGGCTTCAAGCCGGGCGAGCGCAAACCGGAGCCGGTGGCCTCCTGATAGGGCGAGCGCCGGGAGCTCAGCCGGCGCCGAAGGCGAAGCCGAGCAACGCCGCCGCTCCCGCGCCGCCGAGAACGAGGTCGGCGATCGACACCGGGAGCCCTTCTGCCCGCTTTCGCCGGCGCACGGTTTCGATCGTCCACGCCGCGCCCAGAGCCAGCAGTGGCAGGAGCGTCAGGCGGTAGCGCGATTTCACGTGTACGAACCAGAACAGCGCCAGTTGGTAGGCGAGCAGCAGGGCGATCCAGGAAACGCCCGGGCGGCGCTCGCGCACCAGACGCACCAGGCCGAACGGCGCCAGAAGAAGCAGGACGACGTAGATCCCGACTTCGGCAGCGCCTGCCAGGCGGGCGAGAAGCGGCGGCGCATCACGGTAGCCCTCGCCGGCGAGGAACCGGCTGCCGCCGGGCGGGAGCGCGGCGCTGAAGTACGACTCGCGGTCGAACAGGCGGTAGTACTGGCGCGGAAACTGACCGGCGACCACGGCCGGCAATCCGCTCGCCCGGACGAGATCGCGGAGGCGTTGGGTGATCGCGGACTGGCGTTCGGCGAAGTTCGCTCCCCCGGCGCGATAGCGCAGGTACTCTTCCCAGGTACGATCCTCGGCGAGGCTCCGCGGCGAGCGATCGGTCAGCCCCACCCAGAGGTTGAAGCGCGCACTGCCGCCCAACGTCCAGGCTCCGTTCCAGGCGTGCTCGAACAGGAGCACCGGCGACAGCACGGCGACGAGCGGCAGGGCGACGAGCAAGCCACGCATCCAGCGCGGCCGGAAGCGCCACGCGACTGGCGACGGCTCGCCGGGAGCCCGGGGGAGCAACAGCACCGCCAGGACGAACAACGGCGCGAGGGGCAGGAGGAGGCTCTTCAGAGCAATCGCCAGACCGAGCAGGACTCCCAGGAGCACCAGGTGCAGCGGCCGCCCGCCGTCTCCCCCCGCGCGCGTCGCGCGGATCGCCAGCGCCAGCGCCCCGCATAACAGCGCGAGATGCAGCGCCTCGGGGCGATAGAGCCGGGCGAAGACCGCGACCTCCGGATCGACGACGAGAAACGCCGCGGCGAACGCCGCCACCGGAGGGGAGACGCCGATCTCGAGCGCGATCCTCCCCAGCGCCAGACCGGCAACGCAGAGCGCCGCGATCTGCAGTCCGACGATCCAGGAGAGGGTGCCGCCGGAGCGCAGGATCAGGGCGATCATCGCCGGATAACCTGGGGGCCAGAGCGGGTCGAGCTCCGCCGACTCCCCCGCCGCCCACGCGGTCGCCACCTCGACGTAACGCTTCTCGTCGCCGGAGAGCGGCCGTTCGGACGGCGCCCAGAGCGGCCCCTCGAGCAGCGCCAGGCCGAGATGGAGCAGAACGGAGAGCAGCAGGAGAACGGCGATCGCGACGAGCGGCTTCGGCTCGCCCGCTGCCGGAGCTCCGGGCGAAGCGCCCGGGATCGCCCTAGTGCCCGGTCGTCGGGCCATCGGCAGCCGGCGCGGCGGGCGGCGGCGGCAGCGCCAGGCGCAGGGCCGGATCGCCGAGCAGGTTGTACTGCCGGATCAGATCGGGATAGGCCGAGCGCCGTTTGACGTGCTCGATCGCCTCACCCACCGTCGCGGACTCGAGCAGCTCCTCGAACAGCATGCGGCTCCACTCTTCGCGCGGCCCGTTGCGCCACGACGCCGCGAAGACTGCGACCGCGCCCTTGCCGGGCTCGCGCAGAAGCTTCTCGCCGATCGAGTCCGCTGTCGGGTGGTCGAACGGCGCCGAGTAGCAGGTCATGCTGAGGACGAGCGGCAGCATCCCGGTGGGCGAGAGCGCCTCGACGTCGGACAGGTCGAAGAGATCCCGCTGCGAGGCGAGATCGGGGGCGGCCGTGCGCCAGATGTAGCGCCCGCCGTGGCCGAAGAAGTGGACGATGAGCGCGCCCTCGTCGAAGGCACCGCGCAGGGCGACCTGATCGTCCGAAGTCGGCGGGACGACCGGCACCGGATAGACCTTCCGCGCCGTGAAGCCGCGCGGAGCCAGCTCGGCGGCGAGCGTGTCACTCGACTTTTGCGTATAGCTCTCTTCGTTGGTCACCCAGAGAATCCGCGAGTGCCAGTCGCCGGGCACCGGCGCCGTCTCGTAGGCGACGATCTTGGCGACGATCGCCTCGACTTCGGACGGCGCGATCACCGGGAAGCGTCCGACGGCGAGATCGGGCAACTCGTCGTCACCATCGATGGCGACGAAGGCGTTGTCGCCGGCGGCATGCCCTTCGGCGCTGCCGTAGCCCCAGGTCGGAATCAGATTGCGCGACGCCGCGACTTCCTTCGAGGCGTAGGGGGTGCTGCCGTTCTGGATGAACTCGGCGCGGTCGGAAAGCTTGAAGGCCCAGTCCGGCGAGGCGCCGACCGGATGCTCGTTCTTGCCGTCCCAGCTGGCGTCTCCGACCAGCAACAGGAACCGCGGTACAGGCGCCTGCCAGTGATGGAAGGCGTAGTCGACGAAATCGCGGATGGCGCGCGGATCGGTGACCCCGGCGCTCCACTCGTCGTAGACATCGCGCACGTCGATCTCGGCCACGCTGAGCCCCTGGCTGCGCCGCAAGGCGACGAGCGGCGCCACGGCGGCGGCGAGACGCGGGTGCGCGATGACCAGGTAGTCGGCCTGGTGACGTGGATTCTTCCACTCCGAGGGCCGGTCGAGCTCGAACGCGAGCGGCGTCAGGTAGCTTCCAGCGGGCACGACCCAGGTGGGGCTGGCGACGGGAACCTCTGTGCGGCGGACGACGCCGGGGGGCGCGGCCAGTTGGAAGCGTTCGCCGGCGTCGGTGAAGAGATCGTAGCGGCTCCCCCCCGGCAGCGAGACGGTCGCCGGGCGCCCGGTAGAGGCAGCCCTGGGCTCGATCCGCAGCTGCGCCGGCGGCGCCTCAGCCGTCGCCCCCGCCGGCGGCGCGGCGACGGCGAGTCGCTCGGAGCGCGGTTCGACGACCTCGAGCCAGTTCAGGATCGAGACGTCGACCAGCGGCAGGTTGTCGCTCGCCGGGCGCTCGGGCACGCGCAGGCCGAGCCGGTGAATTCCCGGCGCGACCCCGTCGCGCGGCAACCGGACCTCGACTCTTTCGGCCCGCTCGGTTCCCGACCACTCGTGCCGCCCGATGACGGCGCCGTCCCAGAGAACTTCGACCGCATGGTCGGGAAACTCGGGCGAGGGCTTGGCGCGCGGACGCGACCAACCGCGCAGCTCGACGGTGATCGCGATCGCGCTCTCAGCATCCGCCGCCGGCAGAGCTGCGACAGGAGCCGGACCGCTGTCGAGATCCGAGAGGTCGACCGGCACCTCGAACTGGTCGGCGTCGAGGTAGGAGAGCTTCTGCCAATACCAGAGCTCCTGATCCTCGAGGCCGGCGTTCGGATAGCGCAGCAGCAGGCGGTCCTCCTCCTGGCGAATCCGCCGCTGCCAGCCCGACAGGGCGGGAGTCGACGGCGACTTCGCGACGCCCTTGCCGGGCCGAAGCCGCGCCGCCGAGCCGGGCGAGGTCTCCGGCGTTGCCGCCGTCGCCGCGCCGTCGAACAGCCAGTAGACGTTGAGGCTGGTGTATTCGTTGTAGTAGCCGTGCTCGCCCGGCAGCCGATCGCCGGCGAAGAGCAGCGCGTCGCCGGGACCGAGCTCGCCGTCGCCGCCGTCCTCGACCCAGATCGGCACCGTCGAGGCACCGTGGCGCAGCGCGAGGCCGGCGCTGGCGATCCCCTCCGCCGGCCAACCGGCCGCGACGAGATCTTCGTGGGTGACGCGATAGACGCCCGGCTGCGAGAGCACGATCTTCATCGGCGCAGCGCCCGCCGCACCGGTCGTGACGACGAGGAGGACCGCCGCCAGCGCGGCGCGGCAGGTCAAGGCGCCGGGGCGGGCGCTGGCGCGAGCTTGGCGCGGGCCCGGTTGACCGGCGTGAACTTCTCGCGCACGCCGTCGATGGAGATGCTCTCGACGTAGTAGAAGTACTCCTTCGTCGGATCGATCGTCTCGTCGACCCAGACGTAGGCGTGGCTCTCGTCGGAAGTGCCGGCGCCGGCGATCGGCTTGGCGTTGAGGCGCTCGAACGGCCCTTCCTCCCGCTCGCCGCGGAAGATGTCGAAGCCGAAGCTGTCCACTTCGCTCGCCGTCGTCCAGCGAATCGTGTTCTTGTAGGGCGGAGCGGTCGCAGCGGCCGCAGCGGTCGCGACGGTAGGCGTCGCCGGTGCCACGGCGGGTGCGGCTGGAGATGCTGGCGCACCTGGAGCCGCCGCGGCCGCAGGCGCCGTCGGCGCCGCGCTACGGCAGCCGATCGAGCCCAGCAGGGAGAGGCCCAGGGCGAGACCCGCAGACGCTCGAAGGAGAGGATTGCAGCAGGGCATGGTGGCGTCGATTCCTGTCGCGCGGACTCGAATCGTCTCGAGGCCCGTGGGCCGCGAAGCCTAGCATGACGTCCGGGCCTCCCCAAGCGTCGCGGACTGCCCCGAACGTATACTTCCGGTGCCGATGTCCGCGATTTCCGCACCCGTCCCTGCTGCCGTCACCGCGCAGCATCTGAGCAAGGTCTATCGCGTCCATGCGAATCCGCTGAACCGGGCCCTCGAGCTGGTGACCCGGCGCCCCCGGCACCGCGCCTTCCACGCCCTGGACGACGTCACCTTTTCGGTCCCGGCCGGCCAGGGCTTCGGCCTCATCGGCGAGAACGGCGCCGGCAAGAGCACCCTCCTCAAGATCCTCTCCGGCATCACCGCCCCCTCGCGCGGCGAGCTCGCCGTGCGCGGCAAGGTGGCCTCGATTCTCGAGCTCGGCTCGGCCTTCCATCCGGAGCTCTCGGGCCGCCAGAATATCGTCCTCAACGCCGCCCTGCTCGGACTGTCGGAGAGCGAGATCCGCGAGAAGACGCCGCAGATCATCGGTTTCAGCGAGCTCGAAGATTTCATCGACCAGCCGGTGAAGACCTATTCGACCGGCATGGCGATGCGTCTGGGCTTCGCCATCGCCACCCAGGTCGAGCCGGACGTGCTGATCATCGACGAGGCGCTGTCGGTGGGCGACGGCTACTTCCAGAAGAAATGCATCGACCGCTTGCTCGAGTTCACCAGCGGCGGCGGCACGCTCCTCCTCTGCTCGCATGCCATGTACTACGTCTCCGCCTTCTGCAGCCAGGCGCTCTGGCTGCAGAACGGCAAGGTGGCGGCCTGCGGCCCGTCGCAGGATGTCGTGCGCCAGTACGAAGAGTTCCTCCTCGCCAAGGCGGGCTCGAGCCATGCCGAGGATGCCCTGGTCGCCGGCCCGGCGCGAATCAGCGACGTCCGCCTGCCCGGCGGCACGCTCGCCCGCCAGGGCGAGACGCTGGCGCTCGAGATCGACTGGGGCACCGACGACCCCGCCCTCGAGTTTCACGTCGGCTTCGGACTCAACCGCATCGACGGCGTCGAGGTCTGCTCGTTCAGCACGCAGCTGGACGGACGGCCGCCCCTCTCCGGCAGCCGCCGCTACTCGGTGCGGCTCGAGCTGCCGGACCTGCAGATCATCAAGGGCCGGTTCACGATCTACGCTTTCCTGCTGGACGCAGCGGGCCTGCACATCTACGACCGCCAGATCCTCTCCGACGCCTTCGCCGTGGAGTCTCCACGCTACGCGATCGGCTTGGCGCACTTTCCGCACCGCTGGAGCGGCGGCGCCGCGACGAAGTCGACGACCTGAGCCTCGAGACCGGCGCCGGGGTCCCCGGATGACGCGCGGGCGCGCTACTCGAGGCGCCGGCGATGGCCGCCGGCCTTCGAGTAGACCTTGATCTCGTCGCTCGTGACCTCGTCCGAGGACGGCTCGAAGACCACCGTCCACTGCCGGCCGAGGCGATCGGAGAT
>JBGARM010000129.1:0-237 GCA_044230215.1 Thermoanaerobaculia bacterium
AGGAGGGGAGCGCGGTTTTCGGCCGTGCCTTCGAGGCGGCAGGGCCGCTCGGCGGCGAGGTCGGGCTCAACGCCGAGCACACCGACCCGGGCGACGTGCGGATCGCCGCCCTCGGCGCCAACGAGTTCGTCGTCGTCTGGGACGATCTCGCCGAGCAGACGCTGCCGCAGGACATCGTCGCTCGGAGGGTCGGCCTGGTTCCGCCTGGCACCGGCTGTGCGGCGAGCTCCGCGGCGC
>JBGARM010000129.1:247-8088 GCA_044230215.1 Thermoanaerobaculia bacterium
GTTAGTGCTGGCGCCGCCGGGAGCCGGTTGCGCGGAGAGCCCTTCGGCGCTCTGCCTCGGCGCGGAGCGCTTCCGCATCGCGGTCGAGTGGCGGGACTATCAGGGGCGGCACGGCTCCGGTCACGCCTATCCGCTGACCTCCGACTCGGGCCTCTTCTGGTTCTTCGGCGATACCAACATGGAAGTGCTGGTGAAGGTGGTGAACGCCTGCGCCGGCTTCTCCCGGCATTGGGTCTACGCCGCCGCGACGACCGACGTCGAATACACCCTGACGGCGACCGACACCTCGACCGGCAGGTCGCGGAGCTACTTCAATCCGCTCGGCCGCAGGTCCGCTGCGATCACCGACAGCGACGCCTTCGCGACCTGTCCCTGAGGCTGCAGTCCGGCGTCAGCTGCGGCGCGAGACCACCGCGAGGCCGGCAACGATCAGGCCGAGACCGGCGGCCTGCAGCCAGCCGAAGCGCTCGTGCAGGAAGAGCGCCGCGAGGACGGCGGTGAACAGCGGCTGCAGGGTGGTGAACGCCGCCGCGACCGAGGGCGAGGTGCGCCGCACCGCCCAGGTGTTCAACCCATAGGTTCCGAAGGTCGGGAAGACGCCGACATAGGCGAGCGCCAGCCAGGTGGCTCCGTGCACCTCCGGCCAGTCGACCCGGAGGAGCGTCGGCAGCGAGACGAGGAGCGTCGCGGCGCCGCCGGTGACGAAGCTGCCGGCGACGACGGTGCGCCAGGGCAGGCGGGCGAGCATCGGGCGCAGCAGGACGAGGTAGAAGGCGTAGCACAGGCAGTTGCCGGCGACCAGGAGATTGCCCAGCGAAGCGTGTCCGCCGAGCTCGAGCCGCGCCGGGTCGAGGAGGATCAGCGCGCCCACGGCGGCGAGGGCCACTCCGGCGACGCGGCGAGTCGTCAGGCGCTCGGCGCCGAGCAGGGCGGCCGCGGCGACGGTGAACACCGGGATCGACGGCATCAGGATGGCGGCGTTGGTGGCGGTCGTGAAGCGGAGACCGACGAGGTAGAGCACCTGGTTGGCGAAGATCCCGAGCAGGCCGAGCACGGCGAGCGCGCGCCAGTCGCGCGCGGTCGGCACCACCCGGTCGTGATGCCAGGCCATGGCGGCGAAGAGCGGCGCCGCGATCAGCACCCGGCTGCTGGCGAATGCGAGCGCCGGTATTTCCGCCAGGACCACCTTGCCGACGACGTGCAGGGTGGCGAAGACCACCTGCACGACCAGCAGGGCGACGATCGCGGCGCGATCGGCGCTCGGTGCAGCCGGCGCGCCGGAGATCGAGGCCATCGGCGGATCTTAGCGGTAGCACGAAGCACGGGGTTGCAGCCCGGCGCCCGGGAGAGGATTGGCGGACGCCCGGACTGCCGATACAATGCCGCGGCGAGGTAATTCTTTGTCTGCTGAGGCCATCCAAGTCCGCTCCCTGACCGAGCTCGATCTCGACGGCATCGTCCGGATCGGCGAAAAGACGCGTAATCGTTATGAGCCCGATCTCTGGGAGGGGCGGGTGACCTACTACCTGCGTCGCGCTCCCGAGGGGTCGCTGGTCGCCGAAGTCGACGGTGAGGTCGCCGGCTTCATGCTCGGCGACATCCGCTCGGGCGAGTTCGGGATCGAAGAGCAGTGCGGCTGGATCGAGGTCATGGGCGTCGATCCCGACTTCGCCGGTCGCGGGGTCGGACGCGCGCTCGCAGAGGAGATGCTGCAGCGCTACGCGACGCGGGGCGTGCGCAAGGTGCGGACGATGGTCGACAGCTCGATGCCGGAGGTCGAGGCGTTCTTCACTCGCCTCGGCTTCACAGCCGACACGCTGCGGTCGTATTGCATGAATCTGGGGACGGATCTGGGCACGAATCCCGGCGCGAGCCGTACTTGAGGATCTGACGAGCCATGGCGACGACGACGACCGAGATTCCACGGAAGTTCCATCAGGCGGTGGAGAAGTGGCGCGATACCTATCTCCCCGATTTCGCCTACCTGATGGAGAACTGGGACCGCTATTTCCCGCGCGACGACAAGTTCCGCCTCTGCGCCTATCGCGAGTGCGGCATGCCGTGCAGCATCGAGTGCGGTGAGGACCAGGGCAAGCCCAAGTACACCCGTGCCTGCGACATGAAGCCCGAGGCGGCCCACCATCTGGTGAGCGCCATCCGCGCCCAGGCGTCGACCGAGTTCGGCTCGATCCAGCAGCACCAGCTGACTCTCGCCCGCGCCCAGGACGAGGAGGAGCAGGCGATGGTGCTGCGGATGATGGCCGAGGAGCTCCGCCACGGCTACCAGATGCTGCATCTGCTGACCGACGATGACTGGCAGCCGATCACCGGCCAGACGCAGGAGCAGACGGTCGAGGAGATCCTGTCGATGAAGACCGGCTCGCACGTCCTCGGCGCCTTCAACATCGACTTCGAATCGTTCGTCGACAACATCGTCTTCTGCGCCCTGATCGACCGCGTCGGCAAGTACCAGCTCACGCTGCAGAAGGTCTCGTCCTACTCGCCGATGGCCGATTCGATGCCGCAGATGCTGCGCGAGGAGGCCTTCCACCTCGCGACCGGCGTCGTTCCGCTGCGCCGCTGGGTGGTCAAGGCGGCCGCCGGCTCGCCGATGATCACCATGGAGGTGATCCAGAAGCACCTCAACAAGTGGGTGCCGAGGGCCTACGAGATGTTCGGCGACGAGCGCGGCGGGGCGACCAACGTCAAGTGGGGCCTGAAGCCGACGAAGAACGCCGAATCGCAGGACCAGTACGCCAAGGAGTGCGCCAAGGTCGTGCGCGACCTCAACATGCGCTACTTGCGCGCGCGGCTGCCCGAGCTCTCGCTCGCCGAGGCCGAGGCCGCCCTGGCGGCTCTCGAGCGCGACCGGGGCAGCTTCCAGGGTGTCCAGTTCGACGATCTCCTGCGCCTGCCGCATCGCGAGTACGGCCGTCGGCGCGGGGTGCCGGCGTTTCGCTGGGTGGGCGTTGACGGCGAGTCCTTCGAGACCGTGGAGGCCTACCTCGCGCACCTTACGCGGACCCTCCCGGACGGCTATCGCGCGACCCGCGACTTCCAGGATTTCGTCGACAACCTCCAGGCGGTGGCGCGCGGCGAAAAAACTGCCGACGAGGCGCAGAAGTCGATGCCGCAGCTGCGCCGCGTGGGCGGCGTCTGTCCGTGCTCGAAGTCGGTGCGCTGGGTGGCCGACGAAGCGATCGAGCTGCCCGCCTCCGCGGTCGGCGCCTGAGACCGCGGCGCGCCGACTGCCATGGGGATCGCGAGCTGGATCATCGTCAAGGGACTGCCGCTGGTCCCGAAAGCCATCGTCGGACGCGTCGCCAGCCGGTACGTCGCGGGCGAGAAGCTCGAGGATGCCCTCGCCGTGGTGGAGAAGCTCGCCGCCGAGGGGGCCATGGCGACCCTCGACCTGCTCGGTGAAGAGGTCTCGGAGCGCTCCAAGGCCACCGCCGCCGCCGACGAGTACGTGCGCATGCTCGACGCCATCGCGGCGCGCGGTCTGCCGTCCAACGTCTCGATCAAGCTCACTTCGCTGGGACTCAACATCGACGCCGACTTCTGCCGCGAGAACGTGGAACGCATCGTCTCGGCCGCGGCGGCGCACCGCAACTTCGTGCGCATCGACATGGAAGATCACACCACCACCGACCGGACCCTGGCGATCTACCGCGAGATCTTCGCCCGTCACCAGAACGTCGGCGTCGTCTTCCAGGCCTACATGCGCCGCACGCTCGCCGACATCGCGGCACTGCCGCCGGTCGGCGCCAACGTGCGCCTGTGCAAGGGGATCTACATCGAGCCGCGTCCGGTGGCCTGGAAGGGCTACGAGACCGTGAGGATGAACTTCCTCGAGGCGCTCGAGAAGCTGTTGGTGGCCGGCGTCTATGTCGGTATCGCCACCCACGACGAACACCTCGCCTGCGGCGCGGTGGCGCTCGTCGAGCGCCTGAAAGTCCGGCGCGAGCGCTACGAGTTCCAGATGCTCTACGGCGTCGACCCGGAGCTCAGGAAGATCCTCATCGCCGGCGGCCATCGCCTGCGGGTCTACGTGCCCTATGGGCGCGACTGGTACCCCTATTCGACGCGCCGCCTGCGCGAAAACCCCGAGGTCGCGACCCACGTCCTCAAGGGTATGTTCGGTGCCCGCTGAGGATTCGCCGGCCCGACTTCGAATCCTCCTGCTGCAGATTCGCGACGAGGCCGAGGTCGAGCGCCAGGAGCAGGAGTGCTTCATTTACTTCTCGGGCCTCGCTCCGGAGCAGTTCTCCTTCAGCAACCTCGTCGATCGCCCGGACGTGACCGCCGACGACGTCCGCGGTTTCGACGCCGTGGTGATCGGCGGCGCCGGTGCGCATTCGGTGACCGAGGAGTATCCGTTCACCGCCCCGCTGGCGGCGGTGGTGGAGGCGATGGTCGCCGCCCGCCAGCCGCTCTTCGGCTCCTGCTGGGGACACCAGTTCATCGCCAAGGCGCTCGGCGGCAAGGTGATCACCGACCTCGAGCACAAGGAGCTCGGCACCTATGACATCGAGCTCACCGCGGCCGGAGCCAGCGATCCGTGGCTCTCGGGTCTGCCACGGCGCTTCGGCGTCCAGCTCGGACATCACGACCGGGTCGTGGAGCTGCCGCCCGGTGGGGTCGAACTCGCGGCGAGCGCCCTCTGCCCGAATCAGGCGTTCCGGCTGGCCGGGGCGCCGGTTTATGGCGCGCAGTTCCACGTCGAGCTCGACCGCGAGCGCATGCTCGATCGGGCGGCCGTCTACCGCGAGGAGTACCTCGCCGACCACGGCGCGATGGAGAGCCTCGAGCGGGCTCTGCGGCCCAGCCCCGAGTCCGCCACCCTCCTGCGGCGGTTTCTCCTGCGGGTGGTCGCCGCCCAGGATTCCGCCACGCCCTGACCGGCGAAAAGGGTGTTTGCCCTCGCCCGGCGCCGGGTAGTAAGGTTTCCCCCGAGTGAGCCGCGTCAGACAACGGCAGCCCTCCACCGACAGCTTTCGGCTGGAGGAGCTGGATGATCGGCAGCGCACTGGCGCCATCACGCTGGCCAATCGCGAAGCCGAAGAGGAGGCCTCCGGTCGTCCGGGTCTCGAGGCCAACGTGATCCTCATCGCCCACCCCGAGAACGCCCGCCTCGGCACGCGCTATCGGCTGGTCTCCGGCTCGACGCTCGAGATCGGCCGTGCCGACAACGTCGAGATCAGCCTCCCGGAAGTGCGGTCGATCTCCCGCAGCCACGCCCGTCTCCGCTACCAGGGACGCAAGGTCACGGTCGAGGATGCCGGTTCGACGAACGGTACCTTCGTCAACGACCAGCGGGTGGACGGTCCGACTCTGCTGCGCAGCGGCGACCGCTTTCAGGTCGGGTCGGTGCACTTCAAGTTCCTGCACGAGCAGGACGTCGAGCACGCCTACCACGAGGCGATCTATCAGATGGTCATGCGCGACGGGCTCACCGAAGCGCTCAATCAGCGCAAGTTCCACGAGGAGCTGGCGCGGGAGTTCGCGCGCGCCGAACGCCACGACCGTCCGCTGACGCTGGTGCTGTTCGACCTCGACAGCTTCAAGGACGTCAACGATACCCACGGTCACCTGTGCGGCGACATGGTGCTCAAGCAGGTCGCCGCTTCGGTGCGAGAGCACATCCGGTCGGAGCAGGTCTTCGCCCGGCTTGGTGGCGACGAGTTCGCGGTGCTCTGTCCCGAGACCCAGCTCGATGGTGGCCAGGCGCTGGCGGAGAAGCTGCGCGATCGGCTGGCCGAGCTCACCTTCTCGCGCGAGGGCGCCATCTTCTCGGTGACCTGCTCGTTCGGCCTCGCCGAGCGCGACGCCGCCATGGGCACCGACCAGGCGCTGTTCGAAGCCGCCGACCGGGCGCTTTACGTCGCCAAGGGCGCCGGCCGCAACCGCGTCGTGGCGCAGCCGAGGCCGGCGCCGCCGGCGTCCTGAAGGTCCGCGCTTTCCCGGCATCTCCCCGCCCGGGGTTCCACAGGCGACGGCGGCTGTTAGTATCCATAAATGTCGCGCGAGCCCCGCTTCTACAACTGCTCGAACTGCCCGGCGCACTGCTGCTCGTACGATCACATCGAGGCCCAACCGGCCGATATCGAGCGCCTGGCAAAGCACCACGGCATCGCGCCAGCGGCGGCCTCGAAGCGCTTCACGAAACTGGTCGAGGGCGGGAAGCTCCGCGTCCTCAGACACCAGAAGGACGACGTCTTCGGCTCGGTCTGTCAGTTCCTCGATCTTTCGACCCGGCAGTGCGGCATCTATGAAGCGCGGCCCGCGATCTGTCGCGAGCATCCCGGTAGCGTGCGCTGCGGCTTCTACGACTTCCTGAGCTCGGAGCGCGGGCTGCAGGACGATCCCGATTACGTTCCGTCGTTCACCCGAGGATAGATCTCGAGGCGAAAATGCTGCGCCGACTGAGCGTGCGAAATCTGGCGGTTCTGGCGGGGGGCGAGATCGAGCTCGGTCCCGGCCTCAACGTGCTCACCGGCGAGACCGGCGCCGGCAAGTCTCTGGTGGTCGATTCGCTGGCCCTTCTCGCCGGCGCCCGTGCCGCCGGCGACCTGATTCGCGAAGGAACCGAGGGCGCCACGGTTTCCGGGATCTTCGAGTGCGATGCCGCGCTGCGGACCGAGCTCCGGGAAGCCGGCATCGAGGTCGAAGAGGAAGAGCTCGTCATCCGCCGCGAGATCTCCCGCGAAGGGCGCAATCGCGTCTTCGTCCAGGACCAGCCGGTGACGCTGCGCCTGCTGCAGGAGCTCGCTCCGCGGCTGCTGCGGATCCACGGTCAGCGCGACGAGCTGGGCCTCGCCGATCCCGAGCTGCAGCGCCAGTGGCTCGACCGTGTCGGCGGCGAGATGGGGGGGGAGGTCGCGACCCGGGTCGCGGCCCTCCATGCCGAGTATGCGGCCGCGGCCGCGACGCCCGTCTCCGCGCCGAGCGCATCGACCTGCTGCGCTTCCAGGCCGGCGAGATTGCCGCGGCGCAGCCGGTCGCCGGCGAGGAGGAGGAGCTCCGCCGGAGCCGCGACCTTCTGCGCCATCACGAAGCCATCGGGCGCGCCCTCGGCGGGGCCTTTGCGCTGCTCTATGAGGGCGACGATGCGGTCGCCGACCGGCTCGCCCAGGCGCGGCATGCCCTGGCGGAGGTGGCCCAATGGGAGAGCGTGGCCGCGGCCGCGCTCCCCGAGCTCGCCGAGGTCGAGGCGCGGGTACAGGAGCTGGCGCGGGAGCTGCGCGGCCGCCTCGACGACGTCGGCGCCGATGCCGAGCCGGGTCGCCTCGACGAGATCGAGGACCGCCTGGCACAGCTCGAGCGGCTGTTTCGCAAGTACGGCGCCAGCAGTGCCGAGCTGCTCGAAACCCAACGCCGGCTCAAGTCCGAGCTCGCCCTGCTCGACGACTCCGAGGAGAACCGGACCGCTCTCGAAGCGGCCGCCGCGCGCACCCTCGAGGCCTACCGCGGCGCGGCCACGGAGTTGAGCCGCCTGCGCGCCGCCTGGGCGGCCGAGCTCGCCGGGCGGCTGGAGCGCGAGCTCGCGGATCTGGCGCTGGCGCGGGCCCGTTTCGGCGTCAGTCTCGAGACCACCCGGCGCTCGGGGAGCGCCCTCGAGATCGGCGGCGCCGGCGTCGAGTTCGGGCCGCACGGCTTCGACCATGTCGTCTTCCAGTTCGCGCCCAATCCGGGCGAGCCGATGATGCCGCTCTCGCGCATCGCCTCCGGCGGCGAGCTGGCGCGCGTCTCGCTCGCATTGCAGCTCGCCGCGCGCGGCGCCGTCGACGAAGTGGCGGAATTCTTCCAGCGCGTTGCGTGCGCCCGCATCGGTGACTCCC